>JBEKDK010000033.1:0-37010 GCA_050014395.1 Candidatus Acidiferrales bacterium
GTCTTCGAGCAGCGCGATCTGCTGCTCGGCGCGCGCTACGCCCAATTCCGCCCGCACGCTTTCGATCGGCAATTCTTGTCCGGCGGAAACGCGATCGCGCATCAGATCGAGGATTTTCTGGGCGCTCGATTCCTCCTGGCGCATCAGGTCGAGTTCGTGGCGGGTCTTCGCCAGCTCCAGATATTCGGTCGCGGCTTTGAGCATGACGGAATCGCGCACGCCATCGAGGGCGATCTGCTGCTCCGCCGCGCGCTGTTGAGCCGCGCGCACCTGGCCGCGCAGTTCGGGATTGTAGAGCGCCTCGTCGTAGGAGAGCGTGAAGATCGCGGGCACGCCGCCGCCGGCAAGCAATGGCAATCCGTGCGTGAATGCCGCGCCGCTTCCAGCGTAAATATTCGGCAGAAATGCCGCCGATTGGCTGCCGGCTTGACGCTGCGCGACCGTGTATTCCAAACGCGCCATCTGCATATCGCGGCTATTGCGCACAGCCAGCGCCACGGTTTCTTTGAGCGTCAGGGCGTGCGGAGGGGGAGCTTGCTGCGCCCAGGCCGCGGCGCACGAAGCGATCGCGATCCACGCGACGACTCCCGCGGCGATTCCCGCAACGACGCGCGCAGACGCGCCGGCGCGGCGCGAGTAGCTCGCAGCGCGCTCTCGAAAATTCCCCATCGCGCATGTCGTGCCGATCATGCCCATCATGATGAACGCTCCTTCCGCTTCCGGCCTATTCGTAGCGCAACGCTTCGGTCGGCTGCAATCGCGCGGCCTTGCTCGCCGGCAGATAACCGAACAGCACTCCCGTCGCGCACGACACGATAAATGACGCCACCACCGATTCCCACGGCACCGGCACGCGAAGATTGCCGGGCAATAGCGGGCGGATCATCACGGGGATGGCCAAGGCAATCAGGATGCCCACCACCGCGCCGAAGCTGCTGATCAAAGAAGCTTCCAGCAGAAACTGAGACATGATCTCGCTGCGCCGCGCGCCGATCGCTTTGCGAAGGCCGATCTCGCGCGTGCGCTCCGTCACCGTGACGAGCATGATGTTCATGATCCCGATGCCGCTGACAACCAGCGCGATGAATCCGATCAGCAGCAGCACAATCGTCAGCGCCCATGCGATTTTCCGCGCCGCATCCAAAATGGCGCTCAAATTCAGCACGACGTAGCGCGCGCGCCCCGGATGCCGGTCGCGCAGCAGCGCGGTGAGCTGCAACGTAACCGAATCCACCAACTCCGGCGCGGCCGCCTGGACATAGAGCACTTCGAGGCCGCTATCGCCGGTGTAATACTGCATCAGCGGAAACGGCACCAGCACGGTGTATTCCTGAATCTCGGAAAGGCCGTAGGTGGCGGTGCGCTCCTGGAAGACGCCTAGCACGGTGTAGCTGACTTCTCCGACGCGCAAATTCTTTCCGACCGGATCCTCGTTGGGGAAAACCTTGCCGGCAAGTTCTTTCGTCACCAGACACACTTTGCTGCGCGACGCGGAGTCTTCAGCATCGAAAAATCTTCCTCGCAGCACCAGCAGATTGCGGATGGTTTGAAAACCCTCGGTCACGCCGACCAAACTCACGGAGCGCTCTTCGTCCCCCGCGAGGACGTTTTCCTCGATGCCGCGCGTTCCGGCCACCGCCGCCGCGCCGGTGATGGCGTACTTGGCCGCCTCCATGTCGTCCACCGTGAGTTGATCGCTTAGTTCGGAGGGGTGATCGGCGTTCACTTCCAGTTGCGCGTACACCAAATTCGAGCCCACGCCTTCGATTTGCGCGATGACGTAGCGCCGCCCCGTCAGCGCAATCGTCACGACCAACACGATGCACGCGCTGCCGATGATCACGCCGAGCGTGGTCAAGAAGGCGCGCAGCTTGTTGGCCCACAGGGCCTCGAGCGCAACCATCCACGTTTGGCTTGTCACCATGGCAGCGCCTATTCAGTCTCCCGCTCGAGCGGCTGGTCCGATGCTAATCCTTAATCCTTTTCCACGCGCCGCAGACCCTCTCGCGCGGCATGATCCTTGGGATCGGCGCTCAAGCAAGTCTTGTACTCCTGCGCGGCCTCGGAATTCCGCCCTTCTTTTTCGTAGAGCGTGCCGAGCCATCCATGCGCGGATGCGTGCGTGGGCATATCGGAATTTTCGGGCGTCGAGTTGATGTAGGAGCGCAGGAGCTGCTCGGCCTCGGCGGCGCGCTGCCCGGCCAGGACGTCCGCCACGCCGCGATAGTATCCCAAGCGCGAATCGTTCGGATCGAACTTGACCGCCGCGGCGACGGCCGCGGACATTTTCGTTCCATCGCTGCGGTCGCGGTAGTAATCGGCCACTTCAAAGCAGACGCCCACGCGCTTCGGCGCCGCCAGAATTTTCTGATACAAGCTGTCGGCATCGTCGTATTGCTTCTTCGTCGCGTAATATTCGGCGCGCGCCAATTGGCCTTCCACCGGGTCCACCTGAGAAAGGCTGTCGATCTCGTGCAGCGCTTTGTCGTCGCCGCCGCCCACAATCGCGGGAGCATTCATGTCGTAGCGAATCAAATCGCGCTGCGCCTCGAGGTTCGATGGCTGCAATTCGACGGCCGTCGCGAATTCGTGCCGCGTCTTTCGCGCCAGCGAATAGCCAAACAGGCCTGCCTGTTCAGCTTTGCGGCCGTAGGCCCGGCCCAGCCAGTCGTGCGCGTTGGAATCTTTCGGCGCGAGCTCCACGCCGCGCTCCAGACTCGTAATCGCGCGCGAAAAATCTCCCAGCTCGAAGTAGCAACGGCCCAGCAGAACGGCGAGATGAGCGTCGTCGGGCATTTTCGCCGTGGCGGATGTGAGCACGTCCACCGCCTGGCTGTATTGCCCGGAGTCGAATAAACGTTGCGCATCCGTCTGGGAATTCGGCTGCGCCGCGCGCGCCGCCCGGTCCGCGCGGAACGCGATGCTTGGAGTGGCCGGAAAAACCGAGTGCGCCGGGCCCATGCTCAAAACCAGCGCGCATGCTGCCGTCGCAATCGCGCGCGTCATTCTTGAGTCACGGCCTGAATCTTCATCTTGTCTTTCAATTGCACTTCGCCAGGCAGCGCCACCAGGTCGCCTTCACTCAGACCGGAGACGACTTCGTAAGACACCGGCGTCGCGATTCCCACGCGAATTTCGCGGCGGCGCAAGTGATTATCGTCCACGACGAAAACGTAGCGATGATTCCCGTCGGATACGACCGCGCCGCGCGGCACCACCAAGGCGTTAGTCCGCTCGCGCAGATGGATGCTCACGTCCACGGTAATGTTTGGAATCAGATCGAGCTTGTCGTTCGTCACCGAGCAAAGTGTTTCGCCGACACTGCGCGTGCCGTGGGGAACAACCTCCTTGGGCACCATTTCCGTCCGCCCCGCCCAGACGCGATCCGGCAGCGCGTCCCAAGTGACGTCCACGGTCTGGCCCTCTTCAAGGCTTCCCAGTTCCGGCTCGTCAATGAACGCGCGCACGCGAACTTTGTGAAGATCGGCCATTTCGGCCAGAAGGTCGCCGACGTGCACGAAATCTCCGGCGTGCACCGGCAAAGAATAAAGCGTGCCGTCGGCCGGCGCGATGGCCCGCGCGGAATTCACTTTCTCCTCGAGGTCGCGCACATTATCGCGCAACTGCGCAACCAACAGCCCGTTCTGCGAAACGTCCAACTGCACCTGCCGGCGATATTCCTCCAGCGCCTTCTCCGCCTGCTGCGCATCGGCTTCCGCTGCCGCAAGCGCGGCGCGGTTTTCGGCCAGTTCCGCCGGCGTGGCCGCTTGCTGCGCCACAAGTTTGGTCAGCGCGGCGTTCTGCTGCCGCAGCGCGTCGCGGCGCGCATCGGCAGACGCAACATCGCCGCTGGCCTTGGCCCGTTGATCCGCACGCCCGCCAGATTGCGCGGCGCGCAAGGCGTCTTCTTCGGTGGCCAATTGCGCGCGCGCTTGATTGAGCGCGGCCCGTTCGGCCGTCGCGTCCAACTCCAGCAGCAATTGCCCGCGGTGCACGGCCTGGCCCTCCGTCACGAGCACGCGCGTCACGAACGTATCCATTTCCGCACGGATCGAATGCGGGGCAATCGGCTCCACTTTGCCGTTGCTGGAAATTGTCGAACTCAAATTTTCACGCGTGATCGGCACCACCGCGACGCGTGGCGCCGGACGCCGCCAGTTCAAAATCAACAGCACGACGACCAGCGTGGCCGCTGCGCCCAGCCCCAGCCAGAGCCGCTTTTTCAGCGTCAAGCGCGTTCCTCCGCTCGTCCGCTCGCCTTCATCCCGGTTTGCGTGGAACTAATTGCTTCCAACATCTGCGTGGAGTGCATTGCTTCACCGGTCTGCGCGGTGCGCAGTACTTTCGACCCAGCGCGAGCGCAAAATTGTAGCAAATTCCCCGCCGAGCGGCCGACCCTGCCTCGCCCCGCGGGGCTCCGACTTCTGCCAGCGGTATCTGGCCGGCCCGCGCGGAGCGCGTTGCTTCAACCGATGCTATACCGCTTTGCGAGGATGCCGCCAGCACAGAATTCGTGAAGCTCGGCGGTTCGCCACCGGCGCCGCTGCCAATGCCGGGCTGGCGGCTCTGTGCTAGAATCGCCGCATGAGCGCGGATACGCCAGCCACGCAACCGTCCGAGCACGCGACGGAGCAGGCCGCATCGAGCGGCGCGCCGACCCTGCATCGCGTCTGCATCCAGTGCAATAATGTGTTTTGTGTCGCGCCGGATCACTACGACGCCAAGCATTGCCCCACCTGCCGCAAAGAATAACGCTCGCCACCAGCAACGCCCACGCCGCCACTTTTCATTCGCCACCATTTTTCGCTAGAATTCCCGCCGCTATCTGAGGAGAACTCCGATGAAGATTCATACCGATTACATCACCCTGCACACGGAACAGCAGCGCGAATTCATTACGATCACCTCAAACGTAAAATCCGCCATCGAAAAATGCGGCATACGCGACGGCATCGTGCTGGTCAGCGTGCTGCACTCGAATTCCGCCGTGTTCGTGAACGACGATGAACCCGGCTTGCAGACCGACATCGAGACCTGGCTGCAGCAAATCGCGCCCCATCGCACCGACTACAAGCACGCCACGCGAACCGAAAGCAACTCCAGCGCTCATTTGCAAACCTTGCTGCTGGGCAATCAAGTCGTGCTCGCGCTCACCGAAGGCAAACTCGAACTTGGCCCCTGGCAAAGTATCGTCTATGCTGAACTGGATGGCCTCCGCCCCAAGAAAATTGTGATCAAGATCCTGGGAGAGTAGCCGAGCAGCACGCATTGTAAGGGCACGGTTTCAACCGTGCCGCAACCGCTGCAAAATACGCGCGGCTTTAGCCGCTGAGGCCCGCTCTCTATTCCGGCGGCGGCGAACTGCGCGCCGTCCAAGACGTCAATTTCCGCTGCGCCCCCGGCCAAATCTACGGCCTGTTGGGCGCCAATGGCGCCGGCAAGACCACCACGCTGCGCATTTTGGCCACGATCCTGGCGCCTTCCGAGGGCAGGGCCACGGTCGCCGGCTTCGACGTCGAATCCCAGCCCGAGCAAGTCCGCCGCAACATCGGTTTTCTTTCGACCGCGACCGCTCTCTACGCCCGCCTGACCGCCGAGGAAATGGTGCAATATTTCGGCCGCCTGCATGGCCTTGACGAAGCCGTACTGCGCCGCCGCATCGACGAAATCTTCGAGCGCCTGGGAATGAACGAATTTCGCCGCCGCCGCTGCGACGCGCTCTCCACCGGCATGAAGCAGAGGGTTTCTATCGCGCGCACTCTAGTGCACGATCCACCGGTGATGATTTTCGATGAGCCTACGGCCGGCCTGGACGTCATGGCCGCGCGCACGATTCTCGATTTCATCCGCGAATGCCGCGACCGCGGAAAAACCGTCGTCTTCTCAACGCATGTGATGAGCGAAGCCGAAAAAGTCTGCGACACCATCGGCATCATCCATCAGGGCCGCCTGCTCGTTGAAGGCACGCTTGCCGAACTTGGCAATCGTTACGCCGGCAAAAATCTCGAGGATATTTTCATGGCCGTGGTGCAACCGTGAAGCTGAAAGATATTGGCATCGTCTATCGCAAGGAAATGACGGATTCGCTTCGCGATCGGCGCACGTTGATCTCCATGATCGTCGTCCCCATTTTGGTGATGCCGCTGCTGACGATCGGCATGGGCGCGCTCACGGCAGAAATGGTCGGCCGGGCGGAACAAGAAACTCCTGCGATCATGGTTCTCGGCGGCGCCGATTCGCCCAACGTCATGGAAGAGCTGCGCGCGCAGAAAGATTTGCGCGTGGTCCCGGCCGCCGCGGACTACGCGAAGCAAATTGAAGACAAAAGAATTCCCGCAGCCGTCGAAATCCCACCCGGCTTCGATGCCACCGTTGCCGCCGGCGCGCCCGCGGTCGTCACTGTGTACGATTACGAGGGCAATTTGAAATCCGGCATCGCCGTCGACCGTTTGCGAAAGTTTTTCAGAGATCTTGGCGACCACACCGTCAGCGAGCGTCTGGCGGCTCAGCGCCTTCCGGATTCGCTGATCCATCCATTCGATGTGAAGGTGCAGAACGTTGTCTCGCCTGAAAAAGAAACTGGCGAAATCGTAGGCGGCATCGTGCCGTACATCGTCATCCTTCTCTGCTTGACCGGCGCGATTTATCCCGCGATCGATCTTACCGCCGGCGAAAAAGAGCGCGGCACGATGGAGACCATTCTCACCAGTCCTGTCGCGCGCATCGATCTCGTCTTCGGAAAATTCTTCACCGTGCTCACCGCATCGGTGGCGACCGCTATTCTCGCCGTGCTCTCGATGGGCGTTTCATTTGGCGTAGCTAAGACGCTGCTGATGAGCCTTGCCACGAGCGGCCAAGCCGGCGGCTTCACGCTATCCATCAATCCGAAATCCGTCGTCGCGGTGTTCGTGATGGTGCTGCCGCTCGCGGTGCTTTTCTCCGCCGCGCTGCTCGCCATCGCGCTGTTCGCGAAAAGTTACAAGGAAGCCCAAAGCTATCTGCAGCCGCTGACGATCATCGTCATCCTGCCTGGAATCGCTGCTCTGCTGCCCGGCGTGGAATTGAACGCGCACCTGGCGCTGATTCCTGTGTTGAATACGAGTCTGGTGAGCAAAGAAATTCTGACGGGCACGTACCACTGGCACTACATCGCACTGATCTTCGCTTCCTCGTGCGTTTACGCGGCCGTCGCCCTGACCTTCGCCGTCAGATTGTTTGAACGCGAAGACGTCCTGTTCAGGACGTGATCCTCCCCAACAACCACACGTCCGAAACCTAAAATCGGCGCGCGCCGTCATAGTGGGCGGCACTTCGCGCCTGATATTTGCAACCGAAATTTGCAACCGCACTTCGCTTTTGCACTTCGTCAGATCACATCGCCGCGTCGCGAGGAGACTATCCGTGAGCAAACGAACGCGCAGGGAATTCTTGAAGGACGCCACGATCCTCGGCGCCGGAATCACCAGCTCCGCACTCGTGAAGGGCAACGCGCTCGCCGCCGGTGCGCCCCCTGCAACGCCGGCCGCGCCCGCCCCGGTCGTCGCGGCCTCCGCGCCGGGCAGCGTCACGCTTTCGTTGCTTGGCGCGCAGCCGCCCGCCGCGCCCACCGGAATCAGTTGGGGCGTGCCATGGACGCAGGGCGCGATGAAACGCGGCGCAACATTCAGCCTCAGTGCGCAAGGCGCGGATCTCCCGGTGCAAACTTGGCCGCTGGCTTACTGGCCTGACGGCTCGATGAAATGGAGCGGCTTCGCCACCGTCGTCCCCGCGGGGCTCGCTGGCCCCGTTACATTGTCCAAGGGCGCGTCGGCGGCCGCGGGCGCGTTGAAAGTCACGAATGACGGGGAGTCGGTAGTTGTCGACACTGGCGCGATCACGTGCTCAATTTCTGCGCGAGGCGCAAACATTTTCGATTCAATTGCTTTTCCTGACGGAAGGAAGGTGGTGGGCGCTGGCCAACTTGTATGTATTCTACAGAATGGGCCCGAGACGAACTCAGAAGATGCACCGTCGCGCGACAAATTCATCAGCGCGGTGACAAAGGTCACGGTGGAGCAATCAGGGCCGGTCCGCGCGGTGGTGCTGATTGAGGGCACGCATCGCGGAAGGACGACAGAACGCGAATGGCTGCCATTCACCGTGCGGCTTTATTTCTACAGCGGACAGACATCGGTGCGCGTAGTGCACTCGATCGTGTTCGATGGCGATCAGGAAAAAGATTTCGTGCGGGGCCTCGGCCTGCAATTCGCCGTGCCGATGCGCGAGGAAGCGCGAAACCGCACCGTGCGCTTCGCGGGACCCGATGGCGGATTGTGGTCAGAGCCGCTGCAACCCGCCGGTGGCAATGCGGCGCAGGAGGCTGGCCAGGCGATCCCCAGCAATCCATTGCTCGCGCAGAACGCGATCTGGGACGATTTCAAACTCATCCAGCCGAACGCCGACGGATTCACGATCGTCAAGCGCACGAATCCGAAGAGCACCTGGCTTTCTTCCAACGCGGGCAAGCGCGCGCCGGGACTCGTGTTCGCCGGCGACGTCACCGGCGGACTCGCCGTGAGCGTGAAAAATTTCTGGCAATCGTATCCGTCCTCGCTCGAGGTGCGTCAGGCCAGCAGCCCGGCGGCGGAAATTGTGGCGTGGCTGTGGTCGCCCGACGGATCGGAGATGGATATGCGCCACTACGATGTCAAGGCGCACGGACTCGACGCTTCGTACGAAGACGTGCAGCAGGGCTTGAGCACGGCCTACGGCGTGGCGCGCACCAGCGAGTTGACGCTTTTCCCCACCGCGGCGTTGCCCTCGCGCACGGACACCGTGACGATGGCGGAAGCCGGCGGCAAACTGCCGCTGCTCGCGTGCGCGCCGGAATATATCCACTCCACGGGCGTGTTCGGCGTGTGGAGCGTGCAAGACCGCTCCACTGCGTTCAAGAAATCCATCGAGGACGGCCTCGATTCCGTGCTCGCGTATTATCAGCAGCAAGTTGACGATCGCCATTGGTATGGCTTCTGGCAGTTCGGCGACTTCATGCATTCCTATTCCGCGCCGCGGCACGTGTGGCACTACGATTGGGGCGGCCACGCGTGGGACAACACCGAACTCGGCGTGCCGCTGTGGCTCTGGTACAGCTACCTGCGCTCCGGCCGCGAAGATTTGTTCCGCCTGGCGGAAGCGCACACGCGCAACACTAGCGAGACTGTCGTTTATCACCTTGGCCCGATGAAAGGACTCGGCACGCGCCACAACGTGATCAAGTGGGGCGATGGCGCGAAGGAAGCGCGCATCAGCCAGGCCGCGCACTGGCGATTCTTCCACTATCTGACGACCGACGAGCGCGCCGGCGACATCATGCACATGGTGGCTGAATCCGCCGGCGTTTCCGTCGGGAACTTCGATCCGATGCGCGAAGCGGAACCCATATTGCCGGGCGAGCCCGCCGTGCGCATTCGCATCGGCCCCGATTGGTTCGCGCTGGCCGGCGATTGGATGACGGAGTGGGAACGCACCGGCGACACGCGCTGGCGCGATCGCATCCTCGTCGGCGTCAATTCAATAAAGGCGATGCCCTTCTGGCTGCAAACCGGCAGGAAAAATATCGGTGGGCGCGGCGGCTCCGCGGCCGTCGTCGGCTATGACAACGCAACGGGCAAACTCACGCCGATCCCCGCCCCGGATGGCACATTTATCCCAGTGAACTACAACCTCGCCACCATTCAAGGCGGCGGTGAAGTTTTGTTCGAGCTTGTGCCGCTGCTCGGCAACAAGGACTTTGAGACGATGTGGCTGCAATTGTGCCGCCTCTCCATCGCGCCGGCGGACGTCCTCACAAAAGACAAAACCACGGGCAACGAAGGCGCGGACGCGAGCTATATCGCCCCCGCGCAGAGTGGCCCGCGCCTCGCGGCCTACGCATACTCGAAAACCGGCAACGCGGCGTTCGCGCAAAAAGCCCTAAGCAATCTGCTCTCTCAGGGCGCGGGCATCGCCAATCCGCACATCGTCTCCGGCGCGGACTCGCTGAATCCCGTGCACGAAGACCCCAGGGTCATGACCAACGAGGCGTCCCAAACCGGCCTCTCCACAATCGAACTCCTGGAGCTTTGCAAAGACCAGTTGCCGACGGCAGCGGCGGTGCGCACCCCGCGCCAGTTCCGCGCCCCTGGCCCCGGCGGTGCTCCTGGCGCCCCCGGCTCTGCCGCGCCGGGCAATCAAGCGCCGCCGCCGCCAAACAGGTAGTCCTTGCGGAAGGGTCTTGGTTGCGCTAGGCTAATTAGCTCTCTGGTAACTGACTCGGCCAAATTTCAATGCCACGTCGCTCGTTGGGCCTTTGTTTCGCCTTGGCATGCGCGACTGCTGCGCTGTGCGCGCCTCCGGTCGATGCCCAAACCTCGCCCTTGCCGCGATTTTCCGACGATCCCAGCGCTCTCTACGCAGCGGCATCCAGCGCAAACCCTCCGGCGGGCACCGCTGTCGTTGTTCTCGATGACGAAGAAAGCTACGTCTTCGACGCACAAGGCAGTTCTGTCGACACAATCTATGTCGTCTATAAAATTCTCACTCAAAATGGCGTGGATGATTGGGACAACGTCGCGCTCGCATGGGAACCCTGGCATGAAAATCGCCCCACGATTCGCGCACGCGTTATCACCCCGGACAAAGTGGTGCATCCTCTGGATCCCAAAACAATTACGGATTCGCCGGAATCTCAAGACGATGACAAGGTTTACAGCGACAGGCGAGTGGTGCGCGCACCTCTGCCGGCAATCGCCCCCGGTTCCCTGGTTGAAGTGGAAGAGAGCATCGTCGAAACTTCGCCGATCTTCAACAACGGCGTCGCGATTCGTTACTATTTCGGGCGCTACGTTCCCGTACAATTCACGCGTCTTGCCATCGACGCGCCGGCTTCCCTCCCTCTGCGCTACACGACGCAGTTGCTTCCCGACGTCCAACCCGCGCGCACCGAGTCCAACGGTCAAATCCACCTGGTTTTTGACCACGGCTCAATGGAAGCGATCGAAGAAGATGAGCCGAATCTGCCGAGTGACATTCCTGATTATCCTCAAGTGATCTTTTCAACGGGCAATTCCTGGCATCAAGTCGCCCAAAGTTACGGTCAGATTGTCGACCATCAGATCGCCGCGTCCGGCGTCGATTCGATTGTCAGCGGACTGATCAAGGGGAAGGATTCGCGCGACGACAAGGCAGAAGCCATCCTCCAGTATCTCGACCGCCAAGTCCGTTACACCGGCGTCGAATTCGGAGAAGCTTCCATCACGCCGCGAACTCCGCACGAAACTTTGCAGCGACGCTTTGGAGACTGTAAGGACAAAGCCGCGCTCCTCGTTGCGATGCTGCGCGCCGCAGGCATCCCATCGTTCGTGGCCCTCCTCAATGCTGGCGATCGACAGGACGTTCCACCGGATTCCCCCGGCATGGGATTGTTCGACCACGCGATTGTTTATGTGCCCGGCAGCCCGGATCTGTGGATTGACGCCACCGACGAATACGCCCGGCTGGGACAGTTGCCCGGTGACGACCAGGGGCGTCGCGCGCTTATCACCGGCGACTCCACCGATTCGCTCGTCTCCATTCCAGAGGGATCATCGCAGGATAATTTGGAACTCGAGAGGCGCAATTTCTATCTCGCCGAAAACGGCCCGGCGCGCGTAGTTGAGATTTCCGAGCCGCGCGGCGATCTGGAATCGATTTTTCGTTCCTCCTATAGCGACCTGCAGGATAAAGACCGCAAGAAGGAACTCACAGATTACATGAAGGCCGAATATGTGACCGATTCCCTGGACCACATGGACCGCTCCGATCCCGAGGATATCTCGAAGCAATTCACGCTGACATTAGAAGCTGACCATGCGAAGCGCGGCGGCACCGAACTCGACGGCGCCGTGGCTGCAATTCGGCTTGATTCCATATTCAGCCGCCTTCCAAAAGAACTCCAAGAACGGGAGTCGCCAGACGATAAGAGCTCGCCCAAGGAGACGGACAAGCCCAAGAAAACTCGCACAGCCGACTATCATCTTCCCGAAGCCTTCGTTACCCAGTGGGAGTACACAATCGCTCCGCCGCCCGGATATAGCCCGAAAGCTCTGCCTACGAGTACGAAGATTTCGCTAGGTCCTGCGGCGCTGTCCGAAGAATTCTCCAAGGATGACGGCGGAATCGTCCACGCCGTGATCCGGTTCGACACCGTGAAGCGCCGATACACCGTCGCCGAGGCTACCGATTTGCGCAACGAAGTCGCCACACTGCGCGAAGGACAGGCGATCCTCATTTACTTTCAGCCGACCACTCAGGCCCTGCTCGACGATGGCAAAGTTCGTGAATCGTTTCAATTCGCTCGTCAACTCATTGCCGCTAACCCACAAGACGCCGTGCCTCACTTACTGCTCGCGAAAGCTCTCCTGGACTCAGGGATGGGGCAAGCCGCCAGAGACGAAGCAAAACTCGCGGTGAAGTTGGCGCCGCTTTCGGCGGTGGCCGAGAAAAGTCTCGCTGAAATTCTGGAGTTCGATCTCGTCGGCCGCAAGCTTCGCCCGGGCAGCGACTACGCCGGAGCGGAAGCCGCTTTTCGAGCCGCGGAAAAGCTCGATCCGGATGACAAGGCAACGGTGGGAAACCTCGCGATTCTCTTGGAGTTCAACCCCGTGGGCCTTCGGTACGGCCCCGGCGCTCCGCTGGATCGCGCGATCGTGGAATACTCCCGCCTGACGGATCAACAACTGGCGGACCTCGAGATTCAGAACAATCCGCCATTCGTCCTCTTCTATTCTGGGCGTTTCGCTGAAGCCCAGAAGCGCGCCCAAAACCTGAATCCGCGCCCAACTTCCCTGATAGTGGCGTGCGAAGCCGCACTCAACGGCTCCGCGGCCGGTCTGGCAAAAGCCAAGGAGAGCACCGGTAACGATGACGAGTTCAAGCGAATCGTAAATGCGGCGGGCCAACTGCTCGCGAACCTCCGCATGTATACCCTGGCGGCGGATTTCGACGAAGCTGGGGCTTCCGGTGACAGCGCATCCAACGGAATGGACGAAGCCGCCACTCTTCGGAAAACCCAACCGCACGAGAAAATCATACTTGCGGACGACCCGCAGGGTGTGGCAATCCGATTTTATCTTCTGACAGCCGATCCCAATCTCACGCTCGACGAACTTCGTTCGATTGCCAGCCGAAACGGCAAAATTACCTTCGCCACGCCCGATGCAGTCACTGGGTTCATCAAAGGGGAGACCAATGTTCTAACTAAGCAAGCACGATCCGGGTTGTTTACAAACGTCGCCATCGACATGGCTGTCGCTCGCGCGCAGCCGTCTTCTCAGGGCGACGATTCCACCGGATACAAAATCGCCCTTTGGCCATCTGCGAAGTATAGATACGTCGTGTACGTTGTGAAGGAAGACGGCCACTACAAGATCCTTGGCACATCCTTCAGACGCGCCAGTGTTGGTCTCGAGATATTGGACCGGCTGGCCGCCAACGATCTGAAAGGCGCGCGGGCGCTGCTCGATTGGTTGCGCGACGATTGGCATATCGATGGTGGCGATGATCCTTTGGCCGGCGCGGCGTTCCCCCGGCTTTGGTCCCGAGGAAATGACGCTGACGTGGCTACGATGAAGCTTGCGGCGGCCGCGATCTTGACGTCTTCCAAAGAGACCACCCCGCAAGCCTTGGCTATTCTGGAACCCGCGCGCGGCTCGATCGGCAACGACCCAGAAAAAACCAATGTGTTGCTCGCCTTATTGGCTGCTTACTCCAATTTGGATCAGTACGATAAATCCCTCGCGGTCACCACCGAACTCGCAAAGGGATATCCGGAATCGAAGCGAGCATTCATCAGTGAGTCCTTCAATCTACGGGCCCTCGGCCGCTTCAAGGACGCGGATGCCCTCGCACAGGATCGCCTCCAACGGATCCCAGGCGATATCGACGCGCTCCGATCGCTCGTGGCCAACGCGTCCTTTCAAGACGACTACGTGTCCGCTTACAACCTGGCTCTGAAAATGAGTGAATCCGACAACGCCGAACCTGAGGACTTCAACGACCTTGCGTGGCTTTCGCTGTTCACGGCAAAAACCGGTAAGGACGATGTCGCGTACGCCATCAAAAGCGTCCAATTGACACAAAGCGATGCAGCCGCCATGCATACGCTCGGATGCGTTTACGCCGCTACGGGCCAGACCAAGCAGGCTCGAGGCGTCTTGTTGCAAGCTATGGATTTGCTCGATCTCAACGAACCGGAATCCAACTATTGGTACGCGTTTGGCCTAATCGCCGATGCGTCCGGCCTCACCGACATCGCCGCATCGGACTACGCTCAGGTCACAAAGCCCAAGGAAGCGACCGAAATTCCACAATCCACATACTCCTTGGCACAGATGCGGCTTAAGGCCCTTGCCAACTCCCCTAAAACCGATACTTCACTGAAGAATTGACTAAGGATTGCCTGCCATAGTTTTCCCGCGGCTCGCGCGTGCTAAAATTCCTGGCCTGTGGACAATTCCCCGCTGATTTCGGTCCGCGAGCTTTCCAAGAATTTTCGCAGCTTCCAGCGCCGCGAAGGGCTGTGGGGCGGCATCGTAAATTTGTTTCGCCGCGAATACCATACCGTAAAGGCCGTGGACAATATCTCGTTCGCCATCGAGCCGGGCGAAATGGTTGGCTACATCGGACCGAACGGCGCCGGGAAATCCACCACAATCAAAATGCTCACCGGCATTCTAGTGCCGACGTCCGGAGAGATCGTCTCCAACGGTTTTGTTCCCTGGCGCGAGCGCACCGCGTATGTGCGCACGATCGGCGTCGTTTTCGGCCAGCGCACGCAGCTTTGGTGGGACATCGCCGTGATCGAATCGCTGAAGCTGCTGCGGCGCATCTACGATGTCTCGCAGCGCGATTTCGACGAGCGCATCGAAACCTTCGATCAAATTCTCGGACTGCGTGATTATCTGAACACGCCCGTGCGCAAGCTTTCGCTCGGCGAGCGCATGCGCTGCGATCTGGCCGCGGCGCTGCTGCACAATCCGCCGCTGCTTTTTCTGGATGAGCCGACGATTGGCCTCGACGTCGTCGCCAAAGATCACATCCGTCATTTCCTGCGCGCCATCAATCAGCGCTACCGCACTACCGTGCTGCTGACGACGCACGACCTGGACGACATCGAAGAGCTGTGCCGGCGCATCATGATCATCGACCACGGCCGCTTGCTTTACGACGGTCCGCTGGCGCTGCTGAAGCAAAAGCTGCTGCGCACAAAGCAGGTGAAATTCGCGTTGCGCGATAAAGAGCAGCTTCCGCTGCTCGCCTCGATTGAACGCGATGGCCTAAAACTCGAACGCGTCGACGAACTCACCTGGCGCATCAGCTTTGATCGCACGCGCGTTTCCACCGCCGACCTTGTGCGCCAGATTCTCGGCACTGTCGAGATTCGCGATCTGCTGATCGAAGACGAGCCGATCGAGGAACTCATCAAGCGCATCTACGCCGGCGAAGCTTTGCAGGAGGTCAACACGTAGTGGCCTCGCGCGTCCATGCCCTCGCGCCGTACGCCGAATTCAGCCGCATCGGCTTCGTGAACGTCCTCGCGTTTCGGCTGCGCTACTACACCGGAATCCTCACGTACCTTTTCAACGTCACGATCTATTACTTCATATGGCGCGCTGTTTACGCGCCTGTCGCTGGCGCAGCGCACGCCAGCGCGTCGATCGTCGGTTACAACTTGCCGCAGATGCTTACTTACGTTGCCGTCGGCTGGATCATTCGCTCGTTCTACTGGAACACGATCGATCAGGAAATGGCCTACGAGGTGATTGAAGGCAAGATCGCCATGGATTTCATCAAGCCCGTTTCCATTCAGTGGATGTGGATCTCGCGCGCCGCCGGCGAATCGGCGTTTCGGTTGCTGCTGCTCACCGCGCCGACAGCGGTCGCCGTGGCGCTGATCTTTCCGCTGCGCGCCCCGGCTTCCGCGGTGCAGTTCGGTCTATTCGTGATCGCCGTCGCCGCGAGTTTCCTGCTGATGGCCGCGATCAATTTCATGATCGGAACGTGCGCGATTCCGCTGAAGTCCATTCTGTCTTTGATCCGCGCAAAGTTCTGGCTCGTCGAATTGCTGTCCGGCCTGCTGATTCCGATCGCGTTCTTTCCGCGGTGGGCGCAGATCGTATTCGCGTGCCTGCCGTTTGAGCACATCGCTTCAACGCCGCTGCAAATTTATCTCGGCAAATTATCCGGCGGCGCAGCGTGGCACGCGATTGGTTTAGCCTGGGTTTGGGTCGGCGTGCTGCTGGCGCTGGGCCATCTATGGTGGCTGCGCGCCTCGCGAAAAATTACGATTCACGGAGGCTAGAGAAAAGTGCACGAAGGCCGCCGCCATCTCGGATTGCTCGGCGAATATTTCGCGCAGTACCTGAAGGTGCGCGTCGGCTATCGCGGCGATTTCTGGATTGGCCTGGCCGCCAGCTTTGCCGCGACGATTTTCTCGCTGGCGTTTGTCGTGATTCTCTTCCGAAACGTTCCGCGTCTTCAGGACTGGACGTTTCCCGAGATTCTATTTCTCTACGGCTTTTCGCTGATCCCTTACGGCATATTTAATGTGCTCAGCCCGAACCTCTACGATTTCGGCGCGGAATTTATCATGGAGGGCAAATTCGATCGCGTATTGCTTCGCCCGGTCGCCTCGCTCTTCCAAGTGATCTTTGAAAATTTCCGCATCGCATCCTTCCAGGAAATTGTTTCCGGCGTGGTGATCGTATTTTGGTCCGGGCGATATCTGCACTACGCCTGGACAGCGGTCGACGTTCTGTTGCTGATCGGCTTCGCGCTGTGCGGCGGCGCGATTTATCTTTCGATCTTCCTAATCCTCAGCACATTTTCGTTTTGGTTTGAGGATCGCATCGGCCTCTCGGCGCCCATCTGGAACCTGATCGCCTTCGGCCGTTATCCGCTTTCGATTTACGCGGGCTACATCCAGTTTTTCCTGAGCTGGATCGTGCCGTTCGGCTTCGCCACGTTTTATCCGACGGTACGGCTGCTGCATCGCACGCGCTTCCACTATTACGCGCCGCTAGTGCCGGTTGTCACGGCGGCATGCATCGCGGCGGCGCTGTGGTTCTGGCAGCGCGGCGTGCGCCACTATTCTTCGACCGGTTCCTGAACGCCGACTGGCGTAGCAGCGCCCGCTAGCTCGGCGTCAGCCTTCGCGCTATCGAACGTGCCTTCCCATCGCGCGATCGCGATCGTCGCGACGCCGTTGCCGATCAAATTGGTGACCGCGCGCGCTTGATTCAAAAAACTGTCCGCGCCTAACAGCAACACCACGCCGGCGACGGGAATTTTGTCCATCGAAGCCAGCGTGGCCGCCAGCGTTACAAATCCCGAGCCGGCCACGCCCGCCGAGCCCTTCGACGTCAGCAGCAAAACCGCCAGCACCACGAGTTGATCGCGAAGAGTCAAATGCGTGTTGGTGGCCTGCGCGATGAAAATCGCCGCCATCGTCAAATAAATGGACGACCCATCGGCGTTGAATGAATAGCCCGCCGGCAAAACCATTCCCACCAGCGATTGCTCGCAACCAAGGCGCTCGAGTTTCTCCATCATCTGCGGCATCACGGCTTCAGTGGAGCAGGTGCCGAACGCGATCAGCACTTCATCCTTGATGTAGCGCACGAAACGCCACAACGAAAAACGGCAGAGCCACGCGATTGAGCCAAGCACGCACACGATGAAGACAAGCGACGTGAGATAAACGCAGGCCATCAAGCTGCCGAATTGCCTGAGCGTGCCGAATCCGTATTCCCCGACGATGAAGGCCATCGAGCCGAACGCCGCGAGCGGCGCGACGTACATCACGATGCGCACCATGCCGAACAGCGCTTGCAGCACGCCATCCAGCACTTCAATCACGCGATCTTTTTTGCCGCCGAGGCGAGAGAGCGCGATTCCAAACAGCACGCTGACCAGAATGATCTGCAGAATATTTCCTTCCACCAACGAGCCGACGGCACTGGAAGGAATAATGTTGAGAATGAAATCAAGCGCCGAGCGATGCTGCGCGGCGGCCGTGTACACCGCCACAGTGCTCGGATCGATCGTCGCGGGATTGATATTCATCCCCGCGCCGGGCCGCACAATGTTCACGACGACCAGGCCGATCACCAGCGCGAAGCCGGAGACGAACTCGAAATACACCAGCGCCTTCACGCCGATGCGCCCGACGGCTTTGATATCGCCCATGCGCGCGATGCCTACCGTCACCGTGGCGAAGATCACCGGCGCGAGCAGCATTCGGATCAGACGGATGAAATTGTCGCCGAGCGGCTTGAGTTTGGGCGCGAAGTGCGGGAAGAAGAATCCGACGAGGATTCCCAGAACGATTCCGATGAAGACTTGAAGGTAGAGTTTGGGAAAACGAATCTTCATGTTTTGCTCGCGGCGGTGAAGCGTGCGAATTTCAGTCGCTGCATTTCACTCGCCGAATTTCAATCGCTGAGCGCCTTCATCTCTTTGTACAAATCCGCTTTGCCCTCGAATCCGATGCCCACGAGGTCCGGCATCGTCACGTAACCATTCTCAACGCGCACGCCGTCTGGAAAACCGCCATACGGTTGGAATAAGTCCGGATACGATTCGTTGCCGCCGAGTCCCAGGCCCGCGGCGATGTTCAGCGACATCTGATGGCCGCCGTGAGGAATACAGCGCACAGGCGACCAGCCGTTTTCGCGCAGCATCGCGAGAGTGCGTAAATATTCCACCAAGCCGTAGCTGAGCGCGCAATCGAATTGCAGCCAATCGCGGTCCGGTCGCATTCCGCCGTAGCGAATCAGGTTGCGCGCGTCTTGCATGGAAAATAGATTTTCTCCCGTCGCCAAGCTGCCCTGATATTCGCGCGCCAATTCCGCTTGCAGCGCAAAATCCAGCGGATCGCCGGCCTCTTCGTACCAGAATAGATTGTATTGCGAAAGCGCCTTACCGTAAGCGAGCGCCGTCGCGAGATCGAACTTGCCATTCGCGTCCACGGCCAATCGCTGTCCCGGACCGAGCACGCTGAGCACCGCTTCGATGCGCCGCAGATCCTCGTCGAGCGGCGCGCCGCCGATTTTCGCCTTCACCACGGTGTAGCCGCGGCCGGTGTAGCTGAGCATTTCGCGCTTCAGCGCTTCCAGATCTTTTCCGGGATAGTAGTAGCCGCCGGCAGCGTAAACGAAAACGCGCTTGTTCGGCTTGCCGTTGCCGTAGCGCTCCGCCAGCAGCGCGAAAAGCGGCTGGCCGGCGATTTTGGCGACGGCGTCCCACACGGCCATATCGATCGTGCCGATGGCGACGGAGCGTTCGCCGTGCCCGCCCGGCTTCTCGTTGGTCATCATGCAGGCCCAAATTTTCGCGGGATCGAGATTGGCGCCGCTGGCATCGAGCAAGCTTTCCGGCTTGGCCTCTAGAATTCGCGGCCGAAACCGTTCGCGGATCAAACTGCCCTGGCCGTAGCGCCCATTGGAATTGAATCCGTAGCCGACGACCGGCTGACCATCGCAAATCACGTCGGTGATCACGGCGACCAAACTCAGCGTCATCTTCGAGAAGTCGATGTAAGCGTTGCGGATCGGCGAAGCGATCGGCTTGGTGATCTCGCGCACATCCACAATCTTCAAGAGTCTGCTCCTTGTGGGTGACGCCGTAGCATATCACTCCGCCCGGGGCGCCGCCGTTGCGAGCGAAGCGATGAACCGCTCCGGAAGTGAATGTCGCGGCGCGCGTTGGCGCCAAGCAACAGTGTCGGGAATGCTTCCGATCCAATCTGCCAGGGATGCGCACGGTCTGGACGATATATCCACAGGGGGGGGGCACCCACACCCCCGGTATGTTTTTGTTAGTTTGCTCATAACAAGGGACTTGCGGAGAAAGAGTGCGCATGAGTGTGAAAACAAACGTTTTGATCGTGCCTGTTTTCAGCAAGTTGTACGTGCCATTGTAATTGATTGAAAACAGAAGGGATAAAACAGGGTTTCGTGCGGCCTTATGGGAGGGGCACAGAGGAGTCCCTCCCTCCTCCGCTGGCTCTGCGGCCGACGGGCCTGCTACGGCAGGCAAGCACCGACGCGGAGAACACGGAAACTCGCGAAGTATCGCACGCGGACCCACGTTCGCCCGGAAAAACTGGGCGAACATGGGGCACCCCATTTCGGGGCTTGAGGCAGGGAGTGCTGCACGGCTGCAATTCATACGAGATGGTAGCACGAATGGTACTCACATGTCAATATATCTATAGAGTATTCGAATACGAAAGATGTGGAAATTCATTCGAATAGCGGAAGCGGAAAAAGGCCAAGCAGGGCCACCGGATAATGGCCCGGCCGGCCGGGGAATGGTTTCGAAATCGGCCGCCGCGCAAGGACAGGTATTGCATCGGTCACGGCGCCGAGGGCGCTTCCCGGTGGGCCGACCAGTCTAGGGTACGATCGTTCGGATGAGCCATATTCTGCTGATTCGGCCGCCTTCGGTATTTTCGGCCTCAACGTACAGCGCACCGGTGACGATGCCGCTGGCCAATGCGTATTTGAGCGCGAATCTGCTGAAGCACGGCCATCGCGTGACGAACATCGACGCGCTGGGCGAAGACATCGATCACATCGACGTCTCCTATCATCCGCACGTGCGCTATCGCGGGCTCTGCACCGAAAAAATACTGGAACGCATCACGGAACGGCCCGATGGAATCGGCGTGTCCGTGATGTTTTCGCAGGATTGGCCGCACATCGAGGACATGATCAACGCGATTCGCGCCAAATTTCCCGACGTGCCGATTCTGGCGGGCGGCGAACATCCCACGGCAGCCGGCGAATACGTGTTGCGAACGTGTCCGGCAGTGACGCACGTGGCTCTGGGCGAAGGCGAAGCGACCATTGTGGAATGGGCGGAATGGCTGGACGGCGACCGGCGCCTGGAAGACGTGGGCGGAATTCAGTACATCGACGTCTTCGGCAACGCGCGATCGAATCCGGCGCGCGAGCGCATCCGCAATCTGGACGATTTGCCCTGGCCCGCGTGGCATCTGTTCAATCTGGAGCCGTATTTCAGCGTCGGCGAAGGCCACGGAGTGGAGCGCGGGCGCAGCATGCCGCTGGTGGCGACGCGCGGCTGCCCTTACCAATGCACGTTCTGCTCAAGTCCGTCCATGTGGACCACGCGTTACGCGATGCGCTCGATTCCGGACGTGGTGGACGAGATCGAGCTGTACATGAAAACCTATCGCGCCCAGAACATCGACTTTTTCGACCTGACGGCGATCATCAAGAAAGAATGGATTATGAGCTTCTGCGCGGAACTCAAGCGCCGCGGACTGAAGCTGACGTGGCAATTGCCGAGCGGGACGCGCTCGGAAGCGATGGACGCAGAAGTGATGGCGGCGATGGCTTCCTCCGGTTGCACGAATGTGACGTATGCGCCGGAAAGCGGCTCAACGCGCACGCTGAACGACATCAAGAAGAAGGTGAAGCTGCCGCGCCTGTTTGAATCGATCCGCTACGCAAAACGCAACGGAATCTTTGTGAAATGCAATTTGATCATCGGCTTCCCGCGCGAGCGGCGCTGGGACATGCTGCAGACAGTTTGGGTGGCGATTCGCTTTGCGGTGCTGGGGGTCGACGACACGGCGATTTACGCCTACTCGCCGTATCCCGGATCGGAATTGCACCAATACTTGCTGAGCACGGGCGCGATTCCGAAAATGGACCGCGATTACTTCACGTCGCTGATGACGTTCATGGACTTGAAGCAATCGTCGAATTATTGCGAGAACGTGGGCGAAACGGAAATTTCGATTTACCGGCTGATTGGAATGTCGGCGTTCTACGCGATCGCCTACCTGCTGCGCCCCGCGAACATTGCGCGCACGATTCGCAATTACCGCGCGCATAAATCGGACACGGTTTTCGAGGAGCGCCTGTTCGCATTTTTGCGCCGCAAAAAACTGGAACGCACACGCAAGGCCGGCGAAGAACGCCCGCTGCAAATCCCCGCATAGATATCTTCAGCAGAAATAATCGCGCGAAGAAAGTTCACGCCGAGCGGACGTGGTCGTTGCGGGCTTCCCAGGCGTTGGAGAGGCGGCGGACGGTTTCGCGGAGGCGCACGGCG
Organism: Candidatus Acidiferrales bacterium; assembly: GCA_050014395.1. Taxonomy (GTDB): domain Bacteria; phylum Acidobacteriota; class Terriglobia; order Acidiferrales; family UBA7541; genus DASPOJ01. Next base: position 22,141 of record JBEKDK010000033.1, read on the forward strand.
AGTTCGGCGATGGTTTCAAGACGCGTGACGGTGGCGGCCGGAAGGCGATTGCGCCGCGCCAGCAGCAATTCCGCATTGCCGAGGATGCCGGTGAGCGGATTATTCACTTCGTGGCGGAGAATTTCGCCGAAGTCGCCGCCGGGTTCTTCGCCCGGAAATGCGATCAGGTGTTCGGCGGGGGCATCCGCGGAGCGCAGGCGCCGTTCGAGCAAACCGGCGACGACCGGAAGAAACGGCTCGGTGCGCGCCACGAAATCCACCTCGCCCGAGGCGGCCAGAGACGCCATCTCGAATTGCCGCTCCGGCGCGGCGGCCACCACAACGGGCGCGAATTCCGTGAGCAGCGGGATCACGGAACATAACGTATCGCCGCGCTGTTCGGAATACACGGCGGATTCGTCCAAGAAAATCGCCGCGGGCCGCGTGCGCGGAAAAATCTGCCGCGCCTGTTCCGCCGATCCCGCCAAGCGCAGCTGATACTGCCCGCCGGTGGAGATGACCTCGCGTATGCAGCCCCGGGTGATCGCCGGGTCGGCGCAAATGATGAAGATGACTGGACCGTTTGTGCTCATCGTTTCCTCGTAATGGCTCGCGGCCAATGATTTCCACCGGCGATGCGCGGCAGCTCGATTTGAACGCGCGCGAAGGCCTGCTGCACGATTTGTTGCAGCTCCTCGACAAAGAACGGCTTGGCGAGGTAAGGCAAACCGCTCGATTCCAGAAATTCGAGCGTGTGGGGACTGAGCGTGTCTCCGGTGACGAACACGAAGCGATGCCGCAGCGGGCTTTCCGCGTCGGCGAGGGCGCGATAGAATGCGCGGCCATCGACGTGCGGCATCTTCAGGTCGCAGACCACCAAGTCATAGTTATGCGTCTCGGTGCGTTCGATCGCCTGGCGGCTATCGAGCAGCTTATCCACGCGATAGCCGTCTTCGGTGAGCACGTCGACGATCAATTGCGCCACGGTCGGCTCGTCCTCAACAACCAGAATCCGCTCGGCGCGCGTGGCCAACTTGTGGCCGCGCTCAGAGTGAACCAGCGCCAGCGGAGCAGGCGTCACAGGTGCGGCGTCCGGCCGCGCGATCTTCGGTGGGGCTGCGGCGGCCGATAGCTCCACGACGAACTTCGCGCCGTCGCCGCGTTCGCTTTCCACCGAAATTTCCCCGCCATGCTCCCGCACGATGCCGTAGGCGATCGAAAGGCCAAGTCCTGTGCCCACTCCGGCGGACTTCGTGGTGAAGAACGGATCGAAGATTCGCGGAATGGCGTCGAGCGGAATGCCGGGCCCGTCGTCGGAAACCTCCAGCGCCAGGCGCTGCCCGGAAATGTGCCGCGTGCGAATGCGGATGTGGCCGGCCGCAATTCTGTCGCCGTGCGCGCGATCGTAAATGTAATCGGGCTCCGGCGCGCCAGGCGAAACCGCGGACATCCCGCGCGCCTCGGCGATGGCCTGCTCGGCGTTGATCACCAGATTCAGCACGACCTGAAGTAACTGGCTGGCATCGGCCAGAATCGCGGGCAGACCCGGATCGAGATCCAGAGTGGTCTCAATGTTTTCGACCTTTAACTCGTAGCTGCGCAGTGCCAGGGCGCGCTCCACCACTTCGTTCAGGTCCACCGGGCGGCGCTCGAGTTTGGTTTCGCGCGCGAACAGCAAAAGATTTTTTACGATGCGCCCGGCGCGCTCGGCCTCCTCGCAAATGTGCCTGGCGCCGGCCAACTGCTCGGGCGCGGTCCTTCGGCCAAGCAGCAATTGCGCGTAGCCCTGAATGCTGGTGAGCGGATTGTTCAGCTCATGCGCGATGCCGGACACCAATTGCCCGAGCGACGCCATCTTTTCGGTTTGCGCCTGCTTCGATTGATTGACGCGCTGACCGGTGATGTCGCGATAGACTTCAATCCAACCGAGGCGATTGCCGCGAGAGTCGCGCACGGGGCGCGTGAACCGCTCGACGATCTTGCGCGCGGGCTCGGCGAGCTCGAATTCGTCGCGGGCGAATTCCTCGGCGCGATTTCCGCGCTCCCGGCAACGCTCGGCGAATTCCGCCGGATGCGCAAAACGCGCCGACAAAGTTTCCACCAAGCGCCCAAACGTTCCCAATTCGCGCACCGCGCGGGGATCCAAACCCATCATCTGCGCAAAGCGATCGTTGCTGGCGCGAATTCTCCCGGAGCCGCCGAAGATGAGCACGCCGCTTTCGAGCGAGTCGAGCAGGCCGTTCAACTCGGATGCGGTGCGCTCCTCTTCCGCTGGCGAGGTTCGGGTTGATTTCAATTCCTCGAGCGCCACAAGCCAGGCACGTGGCGCTCGAGCGATTGCAGCGATGGCGCGCGCGGCGCCTCGAATTCGTCTCCACAGCTCAAACGGCATGGGACTTGCCTCCGCGCGCCACGGTGTCAACGCGGCAGAAGAACCAAATAGCTGAAGAACGCAGCCGCGCCGATGTACGCGGCGATTTCGATGGCCTGCCTGACGCCTCGATACCACAGCAGCGGCCTTCTGTTCATGATCACGATTTCTTTCCCCCGCAATACATATGCACCAGGGTAGCCAACGGAGCGCGCTCGGTAAGTACCTTGCAATCAAGCAAGTGGAAGGATCCAGGGGAAATTGAAACGACGCGGGATTCCCACTCCGATACGTGCGCCGGTGGCGAGTTCCCGTTCTTGGATGTGGGTGAACGACGCGTGCAATCGCGCGCCCCCCACGCTAACGCACGTGCGGCGAAGTGGACGGAGAAATCGCTCGCCGCGCCGCGACCTCACGCGTGACGGCCGGTTCGTTTGTTAGCAGGAGATTGGGCGCAGGCCCGCGCTGTGGATCGGGCCGAATTTCTGCGAGTCGCGAGAGAGCCGGGCTACGCTTGCGGCTGCACGGCTTCGTATTGCTTCAATTTGCGATACAACGTCGTCTTGCCGATGCCGAGCAGGCGTGCGGCGGCCAGTTTGTCGCCACTGGTTTCCCGCAGGGCGTGGAAGATCGCGCGCCGCTCGAGTTCCTCGAGCGGAACCAATTCGTTCTGCTCCGTGAATCGCTCGGGTTGGGCGTACTGCAAATTCGAGGGCAGATCGCCGACGTGCAGTATCGGACCAGAGCCCAAGGCCACGGCGCGCTCCACGGCGTTTTCGAGTTCGCGCACGTTGCCCGGCCAATCGTAGGCCATCAAGCGGCGCATCGCGTCTTCGGAAATCGAGCGCACCGGCGCTTTGGCATCGCTGAATTTTTCAAGGAACGCGCTTACCAGCACCGGGATATCGCTTTTGCGCTCGCGCAACGGCGGCAATTTGATCTGCACGACGTTCAAGCGGAAGAAAAGATCCTGGCGGAATGTTCCGGCGCGCACCAAGGTATCAAGATCGCGGTTCGTTGCGGCCATCACGCGCGCGCGAATCGCCACGCGATCTGTGCCGCCCAGCGGCCTGATCTCCCGCTCCTGCAAAGCGCGCAAGAGTTTGGCCTGCAAATCCACCGGCAGGTCGCCGATTTCATCGAGAAAAAGCGTGCCGTCGCCGGCGGCCTCCAGCAGCCCTTGCTTCGAGTGCTGCGCCCCGGTGAAGGCGCCCTTCACGTGGCCGAATAGCTCGGATTCGATCAGCGTTGGCGCCAGCGCCGAGCAATCCACAGGAACGAACGGTCGCGCGCGGCGAGGCCCCGAAAAATGGATCGAGCGCGCAACGAGTTCCTTGCCCGTTCCGCTTTCGCCCAAAATCAGCACAGGATAGTTGTGCTGCGCGACCTTCTCGATCAATTTGTAAACGCGCTGCATCTTCGGCGCCACACCGATCAAACCGCCGAATCCGGGCCGGCTGCGCAATTGCTCACGCAGCACGCGATTCTCCTGATCCAGTTCGATCGTGCGCACCACGCGGTCGATCTTCGATCGAAAATCCTCCACGTGGAACGGTTTCGTCACATAGTCCAGTGCGCCCAGGCGCGTGGCTTCCACGGCCGTTTCAATCGTGCCGTATTGCGTCAGTACCACCACGGCAATCTGCGGAAAGTTGGCGCGCAGCCGCTTCAGCAATCCGATTCCGCCCAACTGCGGCACCTTGAGGTCGGTGACGACAATGTCCACCGGATACTGCTCCATAATTTCGAGCGCCTGCTCGGTCGTCTCCGACGAGCGCACTTCAAGGCCCGCCTGCGCGGCGACCTCCGCGCAGAGAGCGCGTGTGACAACCTCATCATCCACAATCAGCAAACTTAACGTGGCCGCTTTCGATGTTTGTGCCGGGGCTTGCGCCGCAGTTCCCATTTGTATTCCCCCTGTTCGGCGATACGTTGCACGGGCAGTGCCAAATCGGGCTGCGTCGCACATCTGTAATTCTCTGAAGGACTTAGTAAGTTTTCGGTCGAGTTTGGTTCGACTGAAAAGATTCCCATTTCGGGCCGGAGATCACGAGGGGCAACCTCAATCACCGTGCGTTACGCCCGCAAACACCTGAAAAGGAATCACATGCAGGAACGGGAATTGATCCAAGCTGAAATGGACAAGGAACGAGAAGGGGGTCGTGCGGACCGTGGAAGTTGACTCCAATCCCGTGGTTGGCGTCACCAATAGGTGACACGAGACACGCTCTACTGGCGCGTGTCGCTGCCCCGCGCCGCGTCGCCGCCCGATCCGATCTCGATCGCATACAGGCCGTCGGTGGCGGAGGCCAGGTAAAAAACAACGTTGCCGCCGGCGCTACTGCTTGCTGGCTCACTCGGTGGGCCCGCGAACACGGACGAGAAGTAGCCTTCCGCAATGCTTCCCTCAAGTCGCTGCCAACTCAGGCCGGAATCGCGCGAGAGATAGAGCCCACCAAACTGCATAGCCGCCAAGTAGATCGAACCCGCGATCGCCACGTCCTGCACAGGCGCTTCCGGCAAACCGTGGCCGGTCGCGTCCCAAGACTTTCCAAAATCGCGCGAAATGAAAAGTCCCTTGGAGGTTTGCACCACGAGTGCCATTTGCGCCGCCGCGCCGGCATCGCCGGAATTGCCGTCAGCCGCTTGCAAACGCTGAATCACGCCGAGGGCTGCCGGAAAATCGATCCATCTCCATGAAGCCCCGCCGTCAGCGGAGTTCGCGATCGAAATCAGCGACGCAATCCAGATCGTCCTGCCGTCTCGCGAAACGCTTACCGATTCAACGGGCAGCTTGGTCAAGGCGCCGATGTGAACCGGCTTCCAGTCCGCGCCGTGATCGGAGGAAGCGAGCAATCCCGTGCGTGTCGCGGCATACCACTCTCGCGGCGCGAAGGCCATATCGCCGATCTTGGCATCCAACGGCGCGAGTCTACCCGGCGGCGCAGCCGTTGTGCCGTGCGCGTGCGCGCTCCCAACTTCCCGGCTCACCGGCCGTTGTTCCGTCGCGATCCAGGCACGCCCAGCGCGCACCCAAATCGATTTCGATTGGTCGTAACGCTCCAGGCCGCCCGTTGCGAGCGTCGCCCACCAACCGTCCGGCGACGCGTAAATCCGGCCGAGCGCGGCCTGTGCCGGCCCTTGCCCCAGCGGCTTCCACGTGGCGCCGCTGTCGGTGGTGGCTGCCAGAAATTCGGGCGCGTTGGCCAGCGCGATCAGAAAGCTGCCTGAATGCGTCGCATCCGCTTGCGCCGCGAGGATTTGCTTGTGGAGGAAGCCGCTATTGGCCGCGTGGAAACTCGCGCCGCCGTCATCGCTCGCCAGCACGCCGCGCTGATCGACGCCGATCAGCACGCGATCGGGCGCACCCGCCGCGACAACCATCGCCGTCACCGACCAATCGGCCGGCGTAATTCGCTGCCAGCTCGATCCGGCATCGGTGGTCTTCCACAATCCCTCGGTGGTTGCGGCGAAAACGATTTCGGGCCGTGCGGGATCTTGCAGAATTTCGAGCGTGCGCCGCGCGGCGTACGGAATGCCCTGCACCTTCTGCCACACTTCGCCGCCGGAATCGCTGCGGTAGATTCCGGAGCAGGCGCTGGCGTACACGCGTCCGGGCCGCGCGCGATCGGCGAGCAAGCTCATCACGTCGGAATCGTCGATCATTCCGGTATGAATGGGCGTCCAGCGCAAGCCGCCATCGATCGTCTTCCACGGCAAATGGAATGTGCCGGCGTAAATGATGTCCGCATCGGCCGGATCGATCGCTACGGAATCAAAATTGTTCAGTTCAGGATCGCCTTCGGGAGAAATTCGCTCCCAGTTCTTCCCGCCATTGCGCGTGCGATAAACGCCGTCGAGCGTTCCGGCCACGAGTGTCACGCTCGCCGCCGCATCCGCCGCCGGCCGCGCCATCGCCAGCGCGCGCACAGCTTTCCCCGCAAGCCCCGCCGCGGCCCACGTGCGCCCGCCATCGCCGCTGCGAAAAACGCCGCCGCCCGCGGAAGGATCGCGCGTCCAGGTGGAAGCGTAAAGTGCGCGCGCGTCGCGCGGATCCACCAGGATCGCGGTCACCACCGAATCCAGGCGCGATCCCGCGCGCCCCCGCAACTCCCAGTGCTCCCCGCCGTCGTCCGACGCGAAAACGTGACCGTCTGCCGTGCCCAAGAAAACGTGCTGCGGATTCGCCGCATCCTGGCCGAGCGACAAAACGTCGCCGCCTTCCGGGCCGAGCGGGCGCCACACCTGCGCCGCAGCGGTCCGCGCAAAGACAGACACGCAGAGGCACGCGATGGTGAGCGCGATAGTTTTCATGGCTAAGAATTTCATTCTAGTTTCTGCGCGCCCGCCGAACAAGCAAACGCGCGGGCACGAAATCTCCGGCGGCCTGGCGCCGCACAAAAAGTTCGGGCCCCGCGCCGGCCGTTTCTCGCCGACGCGGAGCCCGAAGTTGAAGGAACGATGCCGTGCCAGCGCGTCAGTACGTCGCGCCTTCCGGCACCCAGATGACGTCAATGCGCCGGTTTTCCTTGCCCGCGCCCGTCTGGCCCGCTCCCGCGCGTGTGGTGATTCGCGACGCGTCAATACCCTTTTCACCCAGGTATTTGACGGCGTTTGTCGCGCGCAGTGCACCCAGCTTGGCGGGACGCGGCTCCTTCGGATCGGCGAAGCCGACGATCACAATCGTCGCCTTCGGATCGTTCTGTAACCGCAGTGCCACGTCGTCCAGGATGCGCTTGCAAACGTTGTCCACGCGCGACGAACCCGCCGGCGAGAACAAGCATTCGCTCAGTTTGCTGGCCTGTGGCGGCGGTGGCGGAGCGTTCACTTGCACCGCAACCGAGCAATCGGCCGCGCCTCCATTGCCGTCATCCACGCGTCCGGTGACCGTGTAGTTTCCGGCTGCTGCGCCCGTGGTATCGAGATCCACGGCCGAGCCCGTGCCGATGATCGTGCCGCCATTGGTCTGCCACGTAAACGTAAGCGTATCGCCATCGGGAGAGCTGGCGTTCGCGGTGATGTGAATTTTTTCGCCGATGAAAACCGAGCTGCGATCGGACGAGCACGAAATAACCGGCGGATGTTTCGGCTTGGCGATCACTTGAATATCCGCGCTTCCGCTAACTGTGCCGCCGTGGCCGTCATCCACGTGCACCGTGGCCGTGCAGGTTCCGATCGGCACTCCGGCTGACAGCCAGTGCACCGCGGGACCTGTCCCGTCGATCTTTCCGCAGGTCGATGTCCAGTTATACGTGAGCGTGTCGTTGTCCGGGGAAACCGCCGGGCAGTTCACAGCCGAGGAATCGCCCGAGCCGAAATACACCGACGTCGGGTCCGCCGTGCAGGAAACCGTCGGTGGATGATCGACGGGCGGCGCCTTGTGAGGAGCGTGCACCGCGCCGACCTTGAACACGAATCCGTTGCTGTCCTGTAGGTGTTTCTCGTTGAGCATGTAGCGGTAGCCCAGGTCAAATCCCAGCCACGAAATCGGGAACAGCCGCACACCCCACACGCCATCCACCGGATCGCGCGGCCCGAAGGATTCCGTTTCAGTCGAATCCCCGTAATACATTACGCCGGTATATTCGGTCATCGGCTGAATGCGTTTGTGCGGGAAAAGCAGGACGCCGCCGCCGATGGTAAACGTCTTGGCCTGATTGAGCAGCGCGGTTCCTATGTAGGTCGGGCTGCGAACCAAGCCAATCTCCGCATCGAAATCCAGCGTGAGATTGTCTTGGAAATTTTTGCTGACCGACGCGCCGAACTCCAGATTCGCTTTGCCGTTCTGCGTGCCCTGATCCGCCAGGGGCGCGAAGGCGTAGTGCGATTGAACCACGACGTCCAGGTTCAGCGCCACGCTGACGGGATCGCCGCGATCCTCCGAAGCCAGGCCCACCTTTGCGCCAAGCGTGAACGGGCCTTCTCCGGTCGCCGATTCCCTGGCGTATGGGTAGCTCTCGTTGTACACCGCGTGCGGGGTGTTGAAGCCTGTGGTCGTCAGATCCGTGAGCTCGGTCGGCGCACCCACGTGCATGTGAGAGATCGTTATGTCTTCCGCGTAAACCTCCAGCCAATTGGTGAAACCGTAGGCCAGGTTGAAGCCGTAGTCGCTAACGACCAACTCCCCGGGCATGCGGCCGAACCGATTGCCGTAAGCGGAAACGGACCAGCCGTGCGCGGGCAAAACGTTGCCGCTCGCCACGGTGAATAGGCCCAATGGGCCGCCGGTCGTCGGCAGCAACCCGTAGTTATCCACCGACGATTCCGTCACCGAAGCCGACGCCGATGCCGTCGTCGTCGATGACGAAGACGCAGCCGCTGCCGGAGCAGGCGTCGCCGCCGGGGCGGACGCCGGAGCCGCGGCCGGTGAACTCGATTTGCCGGCGGTCGCGCTGCTGTTGGCTTTCTTAGACTTGCTGTTGTCGCTTGAATTGGGATCGTTGGCCGCCCTGGCAGCGGCAAACGACATCAGCATCGCACCCACTACCAGAATCATTACTGCTCGCCACGAAAATTTCGACACTCTCATCGTTTCCTCCACCCCTCCACCGTCACAAGATCGTTTTTACGTCGCGGGAGATAGTTCGGAGCCACTCGTGCGGCGCAAATTCCTCCGCACTACGTTGCGTGCCACTTGCGATTCGCCCCCAGGCGCCCCGCACACGCCTCCCCCAGGAACTCGGACACTAATGCGGGCCCCAAATTCACGGATAGTATAGTGCAGGCGGCGTCGGCTGAAAACCCAGATTTCCACCGCCGCTGCGGAAACATTCACCCGGGTCGCCTTGCTCAGGATTGGGACCTCTGAACCTGAACCCGGCATCCGCGGGGATTCAGCACCTAAAGTTCAGGGTACGGAAGGACAGCTCCAGCCCCAAAAACGCATTCCCGCCGCTTCACGGCTCGACGACGATCGTGCCCTTCATCCCATGATGGCCGGAGCCGCAGTACACAACACACTTGAAATCGTAGGTTCCCGGCTGGAGCGCGGTGAATTCAATTGTCTGGGTTTCGCTCTCCGGAAGTTTGAAACTGGGCTTCTCGACGGAGAATTTCAGGCCGGGATCGCCTGTCTTGTCCGAGCCCTCCGGAAACACTTGCACCTCGAAGCCGTGCTCCCGGTCCGTTGCCGTAACTTTCAGGCGGACCTGCGCACCCTGTTTCACATGAATCTCGCTGGGCGTGAATTCAAATCGCTTCGCGCTGACCTCGATTTCCTGCACGCTTTCCTGCGCGGCTGATGTGTGCAGCGCCGAAATCATCATCATGCCCGCGGCCATCACAACTGCCGCGAGAAATGCCAAGAATCGCTTGGCCGCGCCGCGCGCGAGCCTAACTTCTCTATTCATTGCACCTCTCCCGTGCCCTGACACCGAAGATATTTCGAGATTCCGCCAATCTTCGTCATCTATCCGATTCCGAAAACGCCGCATTGGTTGCAGGAATGCACCACCGCCGTACGCGCGGCTTGGCATCGGCGCACGCTACTGGTAGATTCCATCTGTTGCCAGGTGCGCCGCAGGCGCAACGCGCGACTATGCCCGAACCTGCCAAGAGCGCAACGCAAGCCATTCCCGCCGCCGAGCGCATTCTTATCGTCGAAGACGAAGCGAATGCCCGGCAAGGCTACGAAGCCCTGCTGCGCAAGTGGGGCTACGAAGTCCTGGGCGTGGGCACCGCCGAAGACGCCCTGGCGCATTTTGCAGATTTCGCTCCCGAAGCGCTGATCGCCGACGTTGAACTGCCCGGCATGAACGGCCTGGAATTGCTCGAACAACTTCACGACGACCTCGCGCACATTCCCGCGATCATCGTCACCGGCAAAGGCAGCGAGGAACGCATCGTCGCCGCGATTGAATCCGGAGCGTTCTGGTACATCGAAAAGCCGCTGAAGGCCGCCGTACTGCGCGCGCTTCTTGATCGCGCCCTCGGCGGCGCGCGCGATCGCCGCCAAGTGGATGCGCTCACGCGCCAGTTGCGCGAGGCCGGGCGCCTGGGCGAATTGGTCGGGAAATCGAAGCTCATGCAGGACGTCATGCACGTGGTCGAGCAAGTGGCGCCGTCGCTCGCCTCCGTGCTGGTCACCGGCGAAACCGGCTCGGGCAAAGAAGTGCTGGCGCGCACGATTCACTCTCTTTCACCGCGCAGCGCGCGTCCATTTGTCGCGATAAATTGTTCGGCCATTCCCGAATCGCTGATGGAAAGCGAAATTTTCGGACACGAGCGCGGCGCCTTCACCGGCGCGGCCGAACGCAGGCTGGGCTGCTTCGAGCTGGCCGATGGCGGAACCCTGCTGCTCGATGAAATCGGCGAGATGCCCGCGCCAACGCAAGCCAAACTGCTGCGCGTGCTCGAGGATCACAAGGTGCGCCGCCTGGGCAGCAAGAGCGAAACGCCGGTGGACGTGCGCGTGATCGCCGCCACCAACAAGGATCCCGATCGCGCCGTATCCAAAGGCGAAATCCGCCAGGATCTCTATTTCCGCTTGAACGTGTTTCACATTCACTTGCCGCCGCTGCGCGAACACAAGGACGATATTCCGCTGCTGGTCGAAGCGATGCTCCGCGACCTGAACGCGAAACATCATCTTCAAGTGCGCGGCATCAGCTCCGAAGTGCTCGATCAATTCATGAGCTACACCTGGCCCGGCAACGTCCGCGAATTGCGCAACGTTCTCGAGCGCTCAGCCATCGTTTGCGATCGCGAACTGATCGGCCGCACGCACTTGCCGCCGGAATTCGGCCGCTCCGCGCCTGCGGGCACGGCGGAGCTTTCCGCCCTGCGCTTCCCGATCGGCACCACCGTGGATGCCGCGGAGCGCGAGCTGATCACGCAAACCCTGGCGTCCACGCAGAACAACAAGACGCGCGCCGCCGAACTGCTCGGCATCAGCCTGAAGACGTTGCACAATAAATTGAAAGAATACGAAGCCAACGAGCCGCCCGGCGGCTGACGTCTTACACAGCGCCTACATAGTGCCCATGCATCTGCGCCTCAAAACCAAGATCACGCTGATCATCTCCGGCCTTGTGCTGGCCGTCGTCGTGACGATTTCCTGGCTGTACATGGCCGCGCTCACGCGGCAAGTGATTCGCCAATCCGATAATCGCGCCCGCCAGGTGGCGCAGGAAGTTTTCTACCAGGCGCAAACCGCGCTGGTGGATTCCGCCGAGCAAGGAAACGCGCCGCTCTCCAACAGTCCCGAGGACATACGCAATTACGTGCGCGGCTCGCTTGACCAAAACCCCGCGCTGGCCTCGTTGATCGACGCCGAAGTCGGCTACTCCTCGCTGGTGTACGAGGTCACAATCGTCGATCACAACGGGACGGCGCTGATCTCGAGTGACGCGTCGTTGCGCGATCGCCCCGTGCTGCCGCGCACGCCGCTCGATCAACTGGCGAGCAGCAGTTTCATCGAGCAGTTGCGCGTGCTGTTCGGTCCGCCGCGCGCCTATCAAGTCGCATATCCGTTCAATCTCGGCCCAGCGGGGCATCAAGTTCCCTTCGGTGAAATTCGCGTGGCCGTGCAGACCGGACTTCTGCGCAATGAAATCGCGCCGACCATGCGCTCCGCGGCTTGGCTGGCCGGAATATTGGTGCTGGTGTCGGTGCTTCTGGCATTCGTGGTTTCCAGCGCGTCGCTCGCGCCTCTCGAGCGCATTTCCGCACAACTCGACCGCATCTCGCGCGGCGAATTCGATCAGAAGCCGCTGCATCGCAGCGACGAGTTCGGCCAAGTGAGCACGAAGATCAGCCAAATCGGCCAGCAACTGCGCGGCGTGCGCGAAATCTTCAGCACATTGCGCGAAAATCTCGATCAAGTGCTCGGCGGCCTTGAAGATGGATTGCTGCTGTTCACGCGCGATGGCCGCGCCGTGATGGTCAGCCCCGCTGTCGAGCGCTTCCTCGGCATTCCCGCGGACCAATTACTGGGGCGCGAGGCCGGCGACATTTTTCCGCCGGATCATCCGCTGCGCGCCGCGCTGCGCCTCGATGGCGGCTCTATCGCGCCGGTCTCCACGCAAGTCGAGCTGCCCGCCGCAGGCGATCGCCCGGCGCGCGCAATCGGCGTAAGCGCGCAAGCCATCGCCGAAGGCAGCACGCGCATGGGCGCGCTGGTCACGCTCACCGATCTTGAATCGCGCGAACGCATCAGCACGCAGCTGCAAGTTTCCGAGCGCCTGGCCGCGCTGGGCCGCGTGACCGCCGGCGTGGCGCACGAAGTGAAAAATCCACTAAACTCGATGCGGTTGTGGCTGGAAAATCTGAAGGGTTACATTCCCGTTGGCGATGAGCCGCAACAAGCCGTGCGCGTGCTTGACGCTGAAATCGACCGCCTGGATACTGTCGTGAAACGCTTTCTCGATTTCACGCGTCCTGTCGAAATGCATCTTGAGGAATCGTCGCTGGCCGAATTGATCCAGGACGTGCTCGATGCGGCGCGCCCTGAACTCGAGGCCGGCAAAGTTTCTCTCGACGCGCATCTTTCGCCGTCGGTGCCCGCGGCATTGGTGGATCGGCAACTTCTGCACCAGGCGCTGCTCAATCTGATCTTAAACGCCATCGAAGCCATGCACGGCGGAGGAACCTTGACGGTCGATCTCGAGCGGCGCGGCGACAACGCCGAAATTCGCATCCGCGATACCGGCCGCGGCATCGCACCCGAGCATCGCGCGCGCATCTTCCAACTTTTTTTCACCACTCGCCCCGGCGGAAGCGGTATAGGATTGGCTAGCGCATTCCGCACCGTGCAAATGCACGATGGCTCGATCGACTACGACTCGGAAATCGGCCGCGGCACAACATTTCGCATCGATCTGCCGCTGGAACGCGCCGGCGAAATCGCGGCCGCTCGCGCGTCAGAGCCCGGCCACACCACGGTGCCCCGCGCATGAATCCGATGAACACGAATCGCCATCCTGCGCCGAAAACATTTCTGTTCCTCGCACTGGCTCTTTCTGCTGTTGCGTTCGGCGCCGCAGGCTGCCAACGAAATATCGTGAAGGCCAGCCCGCCATCGGTTTCCACTCCGCCGCCCGCAGCGAATCCTGCGCAAACGCCTCCGAGCGCACCGCAAACCACCGCCGCGCCGCCGCCGGCAGCCGCGCCCACGCCGCCCGCTACTCCCGCAGCGCAGCCCGCGCCCGCGCGGACGAAGCCCGCCGCTCCTGCTGCAACCGAGCCTGAAAAGCCGGCCGAATCTTCGCGGCCCGCCGCGCCGCAAATTTCTCCCGAGCTCACACCGCAGGCGCAGGCCGCCGCCGAGCAACGCACCAACGCGGATATTCAGGCGGCCGAGCAAAATCTCCATAAAGCCGAAGGCAAGCAACTCGACGAAGCGCAGCATGACCTGGTCGAAAAAGTTCGCGATTTCCTTGCGCAAGCCCACGACGCCATCCACGCCGACGATTGGGTCCGCGCCAGCAATCTCGCGGAAAAAGCGCGCATCCTCTCCGACGAACTCGCAAAGTCTCTGTAGACGCGTCACGCCGCACTCATTGCCGCCGTTCCTGCTGCTAAAATGTCTGCGTGAGCAAACAAGACAATCGCGGCGAGGTCCCGAGCGCGGCGCGCGCCGGAATTCCCCACGATGTTGTGATCGTCGGCGGCGGAATCATCGGCGGCTCGATTGCCTGGGAACTCGCCCGGCGCGGCTTGCATCCGCTGGTGCTCGATCGGCAGGAGCCCGGCCGTGAGGCTTCCTGGGCCGCGGCGGGAATGTTGCAAACGGCTCCGGAAAGCACCGATGGAATTCCGCTGGTGCCGCTGGCGCGAGCGAGTCTCGCGCTGTATCCGGAATTTATTCGCGGCGTCGAATCCGATTCCGGCCGCTCGGTCGGGTTGCGCAAAACCGGCGCGATGGAGATTTTCTTTTCGGCTGATGCCAAACGCGAACTCAGCACGCTTGTCGCGCTCTCTCACGGTTTAGGTTTGCCGATCGAGCCGTTGCCGCTCGACGAAGCGTTCGAGATGGAGCCGGCGATTTCGCGTCACGCGCAGGCGGCCGCGCTGCTGCCGGAAGAATGCGCGCTCGATAGCCGCGCGCTCACCGAAGCTGTGCTGGCCGCCGCCGTCGCGCGCGGCGCCGAAGTGCGCGCGGGCGTCGAAGTGGATTCGCTGATCACGAACGGAAAACCTGGAGGGGATGGCGCGCGCGTGGAAGGCGTTGTCGCCGGCAGGCAGCGCATTGCAGCGGGTCACGTGATTTTGGCGGCCGGCGCATTTTCTTCGCGCCTTGCAGCCGCGTATCGCTATGCGCCGACGCGCCCGATGCGCGGCCAAATGGTCGCGCTGCGCTCGTCGGCGGCGCCGATCGAGCGCGTGCTGCGCTCCACGCGCGGCTACATCGTTCCGCGCGACGACGCGCAGCCGCAGCGCTTGGTGGCCGGCAGCACACTTGAAAATGCCGGCTACGAGAAACGCGTCACGCCCGAAGGCTTGGCGCACATCCTGGAAGCCGCGCAAGAACTCGTGCCCGGTCTGGCCGGCGCGGAAATCATCGAGACGTGGTGCGGCCTGC
>JBEKDK010000034.1:0-31180 GCA_050014395.1 Candidatus Acidiferrales bacterium
GAAGTCCCCGTTTGTAACGAGCATTGCATCGAAAGGAGTCGTTAATGAGCGCCGTACAAGTGGAACAGAAGAGCTATGAGATGCCCCCGCGCGAAGGGATCAGCATCGCGCATTTTCTCACTGTCGCTGACGTCGAGCGATCGGCTCGCTACTACGAAAAGGTCTTCGGCGCTCGCATTCTGACCATGGGTGACGGCAACGCGCCCCCGTACCTTCAGCTTGCGAATATCTGGATGATTCTGAACGTGGGGGGCGGGCCGACCCCGGATAAGCCGACGGTAACGCTCAGCGTCCCTGACCCGAATCACATCAACAGCTTTATGAATTTCCGCGTTGCGGATATTCAAGCGTGCTATGAATTGTGGAAAAGTCGAGGAGCCGAATTCATCACGCCGCCAATACCCAAGTACGGCGAGATTCGCTGCTACATCCGCGATCCTGACGGATATATTATCGAGGTTGGACAGAGCACCGACCTTACGTACGGTTAACGCTCGGCCCCGGATGGGTGTCGCAGCCTTTAACCGGAGAGTGGCCCGTGACCCACGGTCCCATTCGAATAAAGCTGTTCGAATACTAACCCATACATACCTATTGACTGAGAGTAACAATCGGTGCTAAGCTCTCGCATGAGCTTGGCACAAATCTCGCCGTCCGCCGCCGAGCATCCGACCAACGATGTGCGGTGTCTGCGCCGCGGATGCCTTCTCGGCGCGAGTTCCGAGCTTGCCCACCGCGGCGAGCGAGTCCGCCTGCCGGGGAGGAGTCGAAGGCCCCTTCTTTGCCACCACCCCGCCTCGCATTCCGTCCCATCCCGAATTTCCAATCGCAAATTGTGGCCGTTGACGAAGCCGCGCCCGCGCGTCCTCTGCCTTTGCGCAGGCCTACCGCGTGTAAAGTTACGGTTGCAACTTCTCCTTTACCGTGACCCACAAACGAGAGTCATTCTGAGCGACCCGCAGGGAGCGCCGAAGGTCCGCCGTGGCGGAAAGAATCCCTCTTTCGTGGCCTTTGGCCTCAAGCGGTGGGGGCATCCCAAGCAATTAGCTCATCCCAGTTGCAACAGTCAGTTGCAACTAGCAGCATTTCTCAGAAGTGCTGATTATAGAGGACTTAACTGGCACTTAAGTCCCTTTAGAATCAACACTTCCAAGAATTTGTGCGCATTTTGTATCTCGCTCATTAGCGGGCACTTGAAGTCTGTTATAATCAACACTTCCGTAAATTTCGACTTGAAGCCTCCCAGAATCAACACTTCCAAAAAACAGGGGGGTGGGGGGCCAGTTGCAACACCAGTTGCAACTGGGAATTCGATTCCCGCCGAATCCACCGCAGGCCGAAGGCTGCAACCTCGCAGCGGGGAATCTGCCGTGGCGGACGATATCTGCGTTGCTCACCTCTGCGTTCCTTGTGCCCTCTGTGGTGAATATCCCGCTCCGTCGTTCGAGGCCTTCGGGGCGAAGGCGCCCAAAATATTTCTAATGCGTTTCGTGCGCAATGGTGTAGGCTTCACCCGGCTAGAGGACTTGGGAGGCAAGACATGAACCTTTTCGTGCTCGTTATGTTCCTGCACCTTCTGGGGGCTTTGGCACTATTCATGTCGTTCGCGGTGGAGTGGGTGATTCAATCCCGCGTGCGCGCCAGTGCCTCGCTCGAGCAAGCGCGGCCGTTTCTGGAAGCGGGCGGCAAGTCGGTGCCGATACTCGGCGCGATCGGGGGAATTTTGGTGTTGATTCCCGGCTTGTATCTGACGAACGTCGCGGATCTTTGGAATATGGCGTGGATTCAAGCGGCGATCGGAACCGCCGTGGTGATCGCCCTGCTCGGCTTGATCATTACCGGCCCGCGCATGCGCTCGCTGGCCAATTCCGCCGCGGGCCACACCAAGCCGAGCGCGGAGCCGACGCGCTTTATGCGCGATCCGCTGCTGGTGATTTCTCTGCGCGTGCGCGTCACGCTGGCGCTCGGAGTGCTTTTCCTGATGGCTGCCGAACCGACCTTTGCAGTCACGATGCTAACGATTGGCGTCGCGTTCTTCGTCGGCGTTCTGATCAGCGTCCCCGCGTGGACGCATCGCGGCCCCGACCCGCTGTGATTCTGGTCGGCCCGCTCGGCGCTGCCGTGAGGCAGGTGGGTTCGCGGAGGGTTGTTTGTAGCAGCAGGGAACTGGCAATCGCGGCTTGAGCCGCGCCCGGCCCCATGCTATTTTTAGTTGCACGCGGGCCGGAGTGGCGGAATGGCAGACGCGGCGGACTCAAAATCCGTTGGTCGCAAGGCCGTGAAGGTTCGACTCCTTTCTCCGGCACCACGCTTTCTCGAATTTTTCTAGCGCCCGCTACGGCGCGAGTTCAATCACCACAAATGAATCGGGCACGATCGAAGGCCGCGGACGCGGATTGTCCGCCGTCGCCGCCGGCGTTGGACCGTACGTCGCGGTGATCAAGAACACATGATGCGTCGCGAGATCCACCTCCATCGTGCGCGCGCCGCGCTGCGTCGCAACGTTGCCGAGCACTTGGTAAGCATCCGGCGTCAGCTCCTTCACCACCGTCAGCGTGCCATCGCCATTGGAGCTGAACGCCAGCTGCGTGCCAGGATCGAAGCGGTTCGCGTCCACTCCGCTGCCGATCGGCGCCGTCGCGACCACTTTGCCCGAATCGGCGTCGACGATCGCCATCAACTGATTGTGGCATCCGCTGAATAGCCGGCGATGCGCGCGATCGATCGCCAAGCCCGACGGCGAATCGCATGGCGCCAGCGGCCACGTGTTCAGCACCGTGAGCTTCTGCGCATCGAGCTGCACCAGTTCGCTCTTGTCCTCGAGATTCACGTACACGTGTCCTGCGCCGTCGGACACGCCGAATTCCGGCCGCCCGCCGAGCGGCACGCTGCCGGCGACCGCGCCCGTC
This sequence comes from Candidatus Acidiferrales bacterium, assembly GCA_050014395.1. Classification (GTDB taxonomy): domain Bacteria; phylum Acidobacteriota; class Terriglobia; order Acidiferrales; family UBA7541; genus DASPOJ01. The sequence goes on from JBEKDK010000034.1 coordinate 2,910, forward strand.
GCCGCGTCGATCGCCGTCGCGGTTCCTGCGCGCCCATTCATGGTGAACACACGCTTCGTGACGGGATCGTACAGAATGCAGTCGGGCCCGGTGTCCGTCTTCGCCGTGCCCAGCGTCGCGAGCGTCTTGAGGTCGAAGATGGTCACCATGTCCGCGCGGCCGTCGCTGGTGAAGCCGCGGCCAAATTCCGGCGCGAGCGCGATGCCATGCACGCCTTGCGTATCCGGAATGTCGCCCACCAGTTTTCCCGTGGCGATATCGAGCACCTGGACGTGCGTCCCACGTGAGATGAACAGGTGCCCCGACGCGCTGTCCTCGTTCATATAGTCCCACCCGTCGGAGCCCGCGACGGGAATCGTCCGCACGATGTGGTACCCGGTCGTTGCCGCCGCGCCCGCCGCCACCATCGGTGTCGATTGCGTCGTTGTCGCTGGCGCCGCCGGCGCTTGCGCCCAGGCGGAGAGGCCGATGGCGACGACCGCCGCGACGATGGTCATCGCGGCCATGCCCAACGCGGCGAAGCCAGATCCGAGAATCCCGCTCCGAGTTCCGAGAATCCCGCCGCGAGCAGGCCGGTGGGGGTGGAGTGGCGAAGCAGTCATGTGGTGCCTCCTAGGGAATTATTTTGCGGCGAGCAACAGATTCCTCTTGCGCCATTTTTCACGCGTGCGTAAGATACCACCGCCGCAGGGGGAATGGAGCAGTGCCGAAAGAAAAACCGAAAGTAAATATCGGCCAAGTGATCCGCAGCTATCGCGGACAGCGCGGCCTGTCGCAAGGCGATATCGAGCGGCGAACCGGCCTGTTGCGCTGCTATCTTTCGCGCGTCGAAAATGGGCACACCGTTCCTTCGTTGGAAACCCTCGCCAAGATCGCCGAAGCCATGGATATCGCGCTGGCGGATTTTTTCCCCGGCGCCGAGACTCCGCGCGATCGCGACACGCAAAAGCAGTTGGGCGAACTTTCCGAAGACGAAATCCGCTTCCTTTCGGAGATCAAGAAATACAGCACGACGCTTTCCGACGGCGATAAACGACTGGTTCTTGCGATGATTCGCAAGATGGCCGTGATCATTCCTCCGCCGCCGGTACGCAAGCCGATGGCTCTGCGATCGGCGTTTTAGACTCCGCGGCGAACCCCGGCGTTTCGCATAAAACTTCCCAGCGAATTCCAAATTCTTAGTGAGATTTGTGGTGTGCTGGCGCCGATTTGTCGCCAGAGGCTTGTTGGTGATGCGGCTTTGTGGCGCGCTGCTGAATTCGGGCGAGATCGACGACGGCGCGAACGATTCGGCCGCGGCCCACAATTTCGTGACCGGCGTGGGCTTCCACGTCGAAGGTGAGGAAGCGGCCGTTGATTTCGGCCAAGCGAGCCGTGGCCTTGATCATCGTTCCTTGCGTGGCGGCCTTAAGGTGGTCCACTTCGACGCGCGTGCCGACGGTGATTTTGCCGGGGTCGAGCGCGGAATCGACGGCGTGCGACGTGGCCGCCTCCATCATTCCGACCAGGGCGGGAGTCGAAAAGAGCGGGGGCAGCCTTGGATCGAGCGAAGCGGTCGTGTACGCGAAGAGCACTTCGCTCTCAAAGTGTCCTTCAAGACCTAGGCGCAATTCGTGGTGCACTTTCGGATCGCTCATTGAGGAGCGTCCGCGCCGCTGGCGGTGCGCTCGGCGAGGCGCCGGGACTGCGGTCGCACCAGGCTATTGATCACTTCCGAGAATGTAACGCCCACTTGGCCCCACAATCGCCGCTTTAGACTGCTGTAACCCTGCGCACCGCTGAACAGGTCGCCCATCAGCGCGCGGAAAGTCGGGCTGCGACCTATGAATTGAATCATGCGCGTTGTTACGGCGCCGCCGAGGAAACGCCCACGGTAAAGGCGGCGCGCGATCCGCGTGGCGAACTCAAGCTCGGCGGAAAATGTGGCGCGAACGCGTGCCGGATAACTTGCGGGATCGCCCGCAACCAGCGCTTGCGCCAGCAAATCGCCGGAGCACAACGCGTAATACAATCCCTCGCCCGTCAGCGGATCCACCCATGCCGCGGCATCGCCCACCATCGCCCAATTTCGTCCCACTACGCGACGCGCGCGCAGCGTTTCGACCTGCGGCGATGGCAACACGTGGCTATAGAAACGCGCTGCGGCGGTGGGAATTTTCTCGTCGTACATGAACGCGTGCAAATGGCGGCGCAATTCCTGGCTGGTGTGGCGCGCCATGCTGCCGCAAATTCCGACGGACAAATGGTCGGCGCGCGGGAAAGACCAAAGGTAGCCCTCGAAGCGGTGCAAGAATTTAACTTTGATCTCGTCGGCTTGCGCGGGAACGAAATAGCCGAGCGTCATTTCAAGATCGCCGCGCTTCAGCGGGCGCGTGCCCGGCAGCAGCGCGTTGCGCGCGCCGGCGGCGAGCACGACGAAATCCGCTTCTTGTGTTTTGCCATCCGCCACCAAGCTTACGCGCTTGCCGGAGGTTTCGACCTGCGCGACGTGCGCGCGTACGATTCGGCAACCGGCCGCGGCGGCGCGGTCGAGCAGCAAGCCATTCAGCACTGTGCGCGAATAAATGATGATGGGATGGCCGAGCTTCATGTGCGCGCGGTGGCCGCGGCTGGAAATTAATTCGATGGAGTCAACGCGCTTTCTGGGCTGCGGGCCGACTCCCAGAAACGGGTAAGCCACTATGGCTTTATGAGTTAGGCCGCCGCCGCAGGGCTTTTCCCATGCGAGGTGCTCATCATAGAGAGTGATATCGAAGCCCGCCCGAGCGAGTTGCTCGGCGCACATTGCGCCGGAAGGGCCGCCGCCGACGATCGCGATCTCTCGCAACGCCTAAGTTCCTTGCTCCTGCCGAATTGAAGCCCGCGCGCCGCCAGCCGTCATGTCAGCGGAAAAATTGCAGCTATAAACCAGCCGCCGATTATAGCACCAAAGATTGCGGCGGCTGCGAGCGAACCGGTGCGGCGGCGTATCGCTTCAGAACCCCAGTGCTGCGCGGCGGAAATCCCGAGGAAAGCCGGAATAAGCAGGCCGATCAAAATTTGGCCGTTCATGGTGATCAGCACGGCGGCGATCATCACGATCCACAACTCGAGCCGCAGAGCTACGAACATGCCAAGTCTTCGCCAATTTGCTCCCGGCAGCCGCGGGCCAAGCGCGATTTGCTCGGCCAAGAGATAGGGAAAGATTGCGACGGCGGCGGGTACTAACCGGAGCAAACGCGGCGCACTGGGCAGCAAAGTGTGCTTGGCGGTTGCGAGCCATGTACTCCGGAAAATCCAGCTCGGCGCGTATACCGCAGTGCACCATTCGCGAAACGCAATCGCGAAAATCAGGCCGAGGGCGATTGCGGCAAGCACTCCGCGAACGGACCAATTGAATTCGATCGCAACGCCGCGACGCCGCACCAGAAAAAGCAGCGCGATGCCGGCGATCAAGAAGATCGTGGTGAGATAACTTCCGCTCTGCAAGCCAAGCCAACCGTAGTGCGGCGACGCGGCGAGCAATGCGACAGCAAACAGCGCGGCGACGCCCCACTTCGCCAGCGCGGCTTTCGCAGCGATGGCCGGCGGGCCTCCGGCGTGCGCGCCGTACTCCGTGGATTTCGCTTCCGGATCAACATCCGCGTAAGGCTGCGATTGCACTCGGGCGCGGGCGCGGCCTGCGATCAGCGTTGCCGCCAGCGGAAATAGCAGGATGAGCCCCACGATGCCCAACATGAATCCCAGCCGCGGCGCGCCGGGCACGCTCTCCAGCGAAGGGCCGACGCCGAGCGCCTGGCGCGCCCACGCGGCGACGAGTTTGGAGGCGCGCGCGTCAAAGAGAGGGCTCGCGTGCTCGGCGAGCCGCAAGTGCACCAGGGAGAACGCGCGGCGCTCGATGAAATCTTCGGGCGCGGTGCGCGCGCCGCCGGCGTCACGCGCAAGGCGACGCGCCTCGGATTTCAGCCACGGCAAATCGAATTGCGCGCTGATCACCAGGAGATTCGAGGGCATGCGCTGCGGCGCGACCATCGGAGCGGGTGACAGAGTGATGGTCGCCGCGGTGGGGAAGCGATCGGCCAGGCGGACGGCGATCTCTCCGCCCATCGAATGGCCCACAAGCACGGTGCGATCCAGATGGATATCGCCGCGATCGGCCAGCGCCGCAATCGCATCTCCGGCGCAGGATTCGGCGTTGGCGTAAGTGAAATGTTCGGTGCTGTCGCCGTGGCCGGCCAGATCGAAGATGTAAACGCGGAAATCTTGCGCCGCGAGCCACTGCGCAGTCCACGCCATCACTTGGCGATTTCCGCCCATGCCGTGCAGCACGATCGCGTCGCCGATCGGCGGCTCGTGGTATGGCTCCATCACCGTGGCGGGCGTGTGGCACGCATCCATTTGGATTTCAAACGTGCGAGGTGCGCGCAGCAACATGCCCGCGGCGCCGGCGACGAGCAATAGGATTCCGGCGAAGGCCAGAAGCGCGTCGCGCCTCATGCCGTGAAACTCGCGTGATAAGATTGTGGAGCCGCTGTGCCGCGCCGGCGTCTCATCGAAGTGTGGAGGATGCCTTTCGCATGGGCCAAATTCTCAGCGAAGACGAATTGATTATCCGGTTGGGGCCGGAAAATCGCAATGGGCGGCGCGTGGTCTTCACCAACGGCTGCTTCGATATCGTTCATCCCGGCCATCTTCGCAGCCTGGAACAGGCGCGCGCGCTGGGCGATTGCCTGGTGGTCGGATTGAACAGCGACGCGAGCGTACGGGGATTGAAAGGCCCGGCGCGGCCCGTGCTGCCGGAAGCGGATCGCGCGGCGATTCTGGCCAGCCTCGCGGCGGTGGATTACGTGGTGCTGTTCGATCGGCCGACGCCGCGCGAGCTGTTGGCGCGATTGCGGCCGGATATTTTGGTAAAGGGCGCGGATTGGAATATCGAATCGATTGCGGGCCGCGAAGAAGTGGAAGCCGGCGGCGGCCGCGTGATTTCCGTTGCGCTCGATCCGGGATATTCCACGACGAATTTGATCGATGAGCTGCGCCGCAGAGCATTACTTGGGAAGTCTTCCGAGCTGAAGAATCCCGCCGAAATCGGGAAGCCTACGGAGCCGGGTTCCTCCGGCTAGATAAAAGACAAAGAATGCTGTTGTCATCGATTGCCGAGTTCCTCTCGCCATTCGCCCGTCTGCCCGCCGTGGAGGCGGCGCTGGAACATTTGCGGCGCGATCGCCCGGCGACGCTAGCGGGCCTTGCTCCGCCGGCGGTGGCGCTAATGGTGGCGCACGTCGCTGGGGAATTGCGCCGGCCGGTGATCGTGGTGGTGGAATCGGATGCGCGCGCGGAAGAATTGGCCGCGCCGCTGCGATTTTTTCTGCGCGCGTTTGCAAATCTGCCGCCGTCGGCGGTCGGCAGCGTTCCGGCGCTGGATGTGGCACCGGGGGCGGGGAGTTCGCCGCACCCTGAAATTTTGGAGACGCGCGGCGTTTCGCTGTGGCGCTACGCGACGGAGCAAACGCGCGTGCTGCTTGTGCCGGCGGCGGCGGCGCGGATGCGCGCGCGTGACGCGACGTTTTACTCATCGTTGGGACTCACGCTGGTGCGCGATGAGGAAGTGCCGCTTGAAGATTTGGTGGCGCACTTGATCTCTGTCGGCTACGTGCGCGCGGAAACCGTGGAGATGCCGGGACAATTCACTGTGCGCGGCGGAATTTTGGATGTGTTTCCGCCGGAAGCGGGCCGGCCGGTGCGATTGGAACTGCTCGGCGACACGCTCGAATCTCTCCGCGAATTCGATCCCGAAACGCAGCGCTCGGTGCGGCCGCTGGAGCGCGTGAGCTTGCCACCGCTCACAGACGAACCGGACGGTTGGCACACCGCGCCGGGATCTTCCGATGAAAATGTGGGCGAGACGCCGATCGGCACGCTCTTCGATTTGCGGCCGGAAACGATTGTCATTTTGGAGGAAGCGGAAGCGATCGCCGCGGCGCAAGACGCGGCCGTGGCCGAAGTCTCCGCTGCAGAAGGTTCCGCGGATGCCGCGCGCGCGCCGTGGCCATTTCTGTCGGAGAAAGATTTGCAGCGATCGCTGGAGCGCTGCGCGCGCCTGGAATTGACGCGCTTGCCGATCGAAAAATCTCAATCGCGCGCGGCGCGGCGTGCCGCGAACACAGTGGTGACGCAACCGGCCACGCGTTACCACGGCAATCTTCCGGCTTTTCTCAATGAAGCGCGCAGCCGATTGGCGAAAGGCGAGCGCGTGCTGGCAGCCGCGGGCACGCCGGGCGAACTCGAACGCCTGGCCGATCTGTGCCGCGAATACGAATTGCCATTTCGATTGGCGGAAACCGAGCCCGGCGCGACGGGCGATCGTCTGGCAGACGATTCGGCGATCGGCAGCGTCGCGGCGTTGCTGCTGGTTCGCGCGCCGCTGGATGCAGGCTTCATCGTGCCGGAAGCGCGGATGGCTCTCTATGGCTCCGGCGATCTGCTGGATGCGTTGCCCACGCGCTCGAAGCCCAGGCAACGCTCGAAGACAGCCACATTCTTCAGCGACATGGGCGATTGGAAGCCCGGCGATTATGTGGTGCATCTGGATCACGGTATCGGCCGCTTTGAGAATTTGCAGCAGATGGAAAGCGGCGGGACGCGTGGGGAATTTCTGCGGCTGATTTATGCGGACGACGCGCGGCTTTACGTTCCGGTCGAGCGCATGGATTTGGTGCAGCCCTACCACACGGCCGGCGGGGCGGCGCCGCCGCTGGATGCGCTGGGCGGCGTCGGTTGGACCACGCGGAAGGCGCGCGTAAAGAAATCGCTCGAAGAAATGGCGGACAAGCTTCTGGAGCTCTACGCCGAGCGGCAAGCCGCGCCGGGCCACGCATTTCCCCCGGATTCGGCGTGGCAGCGCGAATTTGAGGAGGCGTTTGAATTCGAGGAGACGCCCGATCAGGTGACCGCGATCACCGACGTGAAGCGCGACATGGAAAATACGCGGCCGATGGACCGGCTGCTGTGCGGCGACGTGGGCTATGGCAAAACGGAAGTGGCGATGCGCGCGGCGTTCAAGGCGGTGATGGACGGCAAGCAAGTTGTGGTACTGACGCCGACGACGGTGCTGGCGTTTCAACATTGGGAGACGTTTCGGCGGCGCTTCGCGGCGTTTCCCGTGCGCATAGAGATGATCAGCCGATTCCGCACACCCGCTGAGCAGAAAAAAGTACTGCTCGCGGCGGAATCGGGGCAGGTGGATATCTTGATTGGGACGCACCGTCTGCTCTCGAAAGATGTGAAGTTGCAAAGCGTGGGCCTGGTGATCGTGGATGAAGAGCAGCGCTTCGGCGTCGGTCACAAGGAGCGATTGAAAGTGCTGCGGCCGGACGTGGACGTGCTGACGCTTTCGGCCACGCCGATTCCACGCACGCTGCATATGTCATTGGTGGGCATGCGCGATCTTTCGCTGATTGAAACGCCGCCGACGGGGCGCCTGGCGATCCAGACCGTCGTGGCGCCGTTCAGCGAAAGCGTGGTGAAGCGCGCGATCGAGCAGGAGCTGGAGCGCGATGGCCAGGTGTTTTTCATTCACAATCGCGTGGAATCGATCGGCTCGGTGGCGACGCTGGTACGCAAGCTGGTGCCAAAGGCGCGCATCGTGGTGGGCCACGGGCAAATGAATGAGAAAGCGCTCGAGGCCGTGATGCTGAAATTCGTGCGCAACGAAGCCAACGTGCTGATTTCAACCACGATCGTCGAAAACGGTTTGGATATTCCGCGCGCCAACACGATTGTGGTGAATCGCGCGGAGCGATTGGGGCTTTCGGAGCTGTATCAACTGCGCGGCCGCGTGGGGCGATCGAATGAGCGCGCGTACGCGTATCTGCTCGTGCCGCCGGAGACCACGCTTTCCGACATCGCCAAGCAGCGTTTGGCGGCGCTGCGCGAGTTCAGCGAATTGGGCTCCGGCTTTCGGCTGGCGGCGCTCGATTTAGAATTGCGCGGCGCGGGAAATTTGCTGGGCCGGCAGCAGCACGGCCACATCAATGCCATCGGATTCGATCTGTACTGCCAAATGCTGGATCGCGCGGTTGCGCAGCGCAAAGGCGAAACGACGCGCCCCGAGCGCCGCGCCACGGTCAACCTCGGCATGGACATCCGCATCCCACCAGAGTACATCGCCGAGGAAAATCTGCGCCTGCGCACATATAAAAGGATCGCGGAACTTGAGCGGCCTGAGGCTCGCCAGGCATTGTTGCAGGATTTGTCAGATCGGTTTGGGCCGCCGCCGCAGGCGATTCTGAATTTGCTGGATTATTCGGCGCTGAAAGGGCTGGCGGAATCGCTGGGAGTGGCATCGATCGAGCGGCGCGGATCGCAAGTGGCCGTGAAATTTCATGAAGAGACTCCGGTGCCGCCGGAACGATTGGTGAAGGTGTTGCGTTCGACGCAAGGACTGCGGCTGGACCCCGCGGGCGTGCTGTGGATAGAGGTGGAACGTGGCGTGGGACGCGGGGCGGACGCGATTAGAAACGTATTGCTTCGTTTGGAAGCCGAGAGCTAAGATACTGAGGAACATGATAAAAATGAAGAATATGACCGTTTGGCACAAGTTTGCGTGGCCGTGCGTTGGCGCGGCCGCGATCGCGATGTGTCTGGTTCCGCTGGGCGTTGGCGCGCAGAGTCAGGCGCCGAGCAACTCGGCTCCGAGTGGCGCCGCTCGCACGCAGACCACGCCCTCCGGCACCACGGCGCCCGCGACGCCGCCGAAAAGTTTGCCGAAAGCCGGCGCGATCCCCGCCGCCGGGGCTCCGGAAGATCCCGCCGCTATGGATACGAAAGGGACGGTGCTCGAGGAAATCGTCGCGCGCGTGAACGACGACGTGATCACGCGCTCCGATCTCGATCAATCGCGCCAGACCTTGGCCGACGACGCACACGAGCAGTGCCCGAGTTGCACCGACGCGGAAATCCAGGCCAAGGTGAAGGAGCAAGAGCCGAACCTGCTGCGCAATTTGATCGACCAATCGTTGCTGGTGCAGCGCGCGAAGGACATGGATATCAACGTGGAGGCCGACGTCGTCAAGCGGCTGGACGAAATTCGCCAGGAATACCACATCGACACGATCGAAGATCTCGAAACCAAGATCGACGAATCCGGAATGGATTTCGAGGACTACAAGAACAACCTGCGTAACCAACTTCTGCAGCAGCAGGTGATTCGCCAGGAAGTGAGTTCGCGCATAATGGTCGATCAGGCGGACGTCAAGAAGTATTACGACGAACACCAGAGCGAGTTCCAGCGGCCGGAGCAGGTGGTGCTGCGCGAAATTTTCGTCAGCACAGAGGCCAAGCCAGCCACGGCTGACGCGGCGGCCGTGCCCGCGCCGGACGTCGACTTGATGCGCAAGAAAGCGCAGACCTTGCTCGATCGCGTGCGCGCCGGCGACGATTTCACGCAACTGGCGATTCATTTCTCCGACGGCAGCACGGCGAAGCAGGGCGGAGATTTGGGCACATTCGAGCGCGGGCAGCTTGCGAAGGATATCGAGGATCAGGTTTTCAAGCTCGATCGCAATCAGACCGCGGAAGTGATCCAGACGAAGACGGGATTTCTGATTCTCCAAGTGGTGCAGCGATACGAGGCCGGGCAGCAGCCGCTCGACAAGGTCGAAGATGAAATCATGAACAAGTTGTTCGAGGCCAAGCTCGAGCCGCAGTTGCGCGACTATTTGAAGCAGTTGCGACAGGACAGCTTCGTCGAAGTGAAACCCGGCTACGTGGATTCGGCCGCGGTGCCCTCCACGCAAATTCAAGAAGTTTCGCCGGGCTCGGACACTGTGAAGAAGACGAAAACCAAAGTGGCGCACAGGTTTCTAATCTTCGGCAAGAAGAAGTACCCGTCGCAGCAAGGCACATGAAGTCGCCCTTCGTTGCCGAGCTGCGGGCCGACCAAACCATCAGCACATTTTTCCTCGTTTCCGAAAAAGAGATTCGCTCGACGCGCGATGCGCGGCGCTATCTGCGTCTGCAGTTGACGGATCGCACCGGCTCGATCGAAGCGCGCATGTGGGACGGCTTTGAGAAAGACGCGGCGACGATCGAGCGCGAAGGCTACGTCAAGATTCAGGGGCGCGTGGAAAGTTATCGCGGCAAATTGCAGTTGGCGATCGAGCGTTTGCGCCGCGCCGAACTTTCCGAAGTGGACACCGAGGATTATCTTCCGCAGACCAAGCTGGATGTTGAAGCGCTGTTCGCGAAGCTGAAGGAATATGGCGCCGCCATCGCCAATCCACATTTGCAGCGCCTGGTGCGCAGCGTGCTGGAAGATCCGCAACTGGCGCCGCGATTGAAGCGCGCGCCCGCCGCCAAGATGATGCATCACGCGTATCTGGGCGGCCTGCTCGAGCACGTCGTCAGCCTGTGCGGTTTGGCGAAATTGGTGGCAGCGCATTATCCGGAAGTGGATGCCGATCTGCTGATGACCGGCGTGATTCTGCACGACATCGGCAAACTGGATGAATTGTCATACGAGCGCTCGATCGGTTACACCACCGAGGGCCAACTGCTCGGGCACATTTTGATCGAGTACGAGTTATTGACCAAAAAGATGGACGCCATTGAAGGATTTCCCGCCGAACTGAAAACGGCGGTGCAACATATGCTGATCAGCCACCACGGCCAATACGAATTCGGTTCACCGAAGCGGCCGATGTTTCGGGAGGCGCTGCTGCTGCACTATCTGGACGATATGGATTCGAAAATGGCGGCGGCTCGCGCGACGCTGGCATCGGATGCGGGCGACGAGGGATGGACAGCGTTCGATGCGGCGCTCGATCGGCGCTTGCTGCGCTTGGAAGATTTTCTGAAAGTGGCCGAGGCCGCCGGCGTGCCCCAAGCTGGCACGCTGTTCGATCCGAAGCCGGCGGACGCGCCGCCCAAGAACGGGAAGAAATGACGGCGATGCCCGCGAATCGTGACAACACTGAACGCGGAGTGCACCTGCGCCGCTCGATCTTGGATTTGGCGCCGCTGGAATTGGATTGCATGAACGCGCTGTGGTCAGTGGGCGAAGGGACTGTGCGGCAGATACAGCAGATCATGGTTGCCACGCGGCCGCGCGCATACACAACGATCATGACGATACTCGATCGCCTGGCGCAAAAGGGAATTGTGGCGCGGGAGAAATCGGGACGCGCATATATTTATCGCGCGAATCTCACGGCGGAACAAGCGCGCACACACGCGGTTGAGCGCATCGTCGATGGATTCTTCGAGGGATCGTCGCAGGCGCTCGCGGCGCAGCTTGCTGGCGCGCCTGCAGTGAAGCGTTCCGCTCCGCCGCGCGTGATTTTGGCGGCGCCGCGGGTGCAGCGCGCTGCCGCCGCGCAGCACAAATCCGCTGTGGCGCCGCTTGCGCGGCCCGCCGCGTCCGCGCCCGCCGCAAAGACGCCGCCTGCTTCGGCGATGGACGCTGCACTGCTGTGAGTTCGATCGATGCTGCCTGACTCATTCACAATTCGCGATCTTCGTATCGCACCGGCGACGGTGCTGGCGCCGATGGCCGGCGTCACCGATACGGTATTTCGCCGCATGATTCGCGAACTGGGCGGCTGCGGTCTGATCATGACGGAATTCACCAGCGCGGAAGGCGCCACGCGCAACATCGCCCGCACCATGCGCTATCTATTGTTCGAGCCGGACGAGCATCCCATCGCCGCGCAATTGTTCGGCGCCGATGCGCAGGCCATGGCGCGCGCCGCGGGAATGGTCGAAGAATTGGGGTTCGACAGCGTGGACATCAATGTGGGATGCCCCGCGAAAAAAGTGGTGAAGTGCGGCGGCTCGGGATTGCTGCGCGATTTGGCCGCGCTGGAAACGATTCTGCGCGCGGTGCGCGCCGCGGTGCGCATTCCGATGACGATCAAAATTCGCGCCGGCTGGGACGATAAGAGCATCGTGGCCGTCGAAGTGGCGCGCATGGCGGAGCAAATCGGAGTGGAAGCTATCGCCGTGCATCCACGCACCCGAGCGCAGGGATTTTCCGGCAGCGCGGATTGGGGCGTGATCGCCGCGGTGAAGCGCGCCGTGCGCATGCCGGTGATCGGCAATGGCGATATTCGCACGCCGCAAGATGCGGAGCGCATGGTGCGTGAAACGGGCTGCGATGCCGTGATGATCGGCCGCGCGGCCTCCACGAATCCGTGGATTTTTCGCCAGATCGCCGATTACGCGCGCACCGGCTCGTACGAGGAAGCCGGCGAGTCCGACCGATTCGCACTGCTTGCCGCGTATTTCCGCAGTTTGGTTGAGACCGGTTGGCCGGACGCGATCGGCAAGATGAAAATGTTCGTGTGCTATTTCACGCACGCGGTGCGCAATGGAAGTGCGCTGCGCTCGGAAGTTCACAGTGCGCGCACGGCGGCCGAGGTTCTGAAACGCGTAGAGAATTTCGCCGCGCGGCCGGAGCACTTGGCGGCGGTTCGAGAGAATCGCAGTGCGAGCGCCATCGGCGCAGCCGAGGCAATGCCCGCGGGAGGATCGCTATGAGCAGTGGAGCTGGAGCACTAACGGGAATGGAACGGCGATCCGAGCGGCGCATTGACGTGCATTTGCCGGTCCGCGTCCGCGGTGCGAATCGCACCGGCAGGCGCTTCGACGAATTGACGACCAGCGAAAACGTTTGCCGCAACGGCGTGGCGTTCGCCACGCTGCAAGAATTGCTGCCGGGAACGAATTTGGAAATCGAAATCGCCCCGGCGCAAGTGCGCGAGCGTCCCGCCGGCGAATTCTCTACGCGCGGCCGCGTGGCTCACATCAAGCCCGGCCCCGACGCCGATCAATACATCGTCGGGGTGCAGTTCACCGGGCCGCGCTTCAACCGCGTCTTCCGCCCGGAATCGGACTGACGTTTCGGCACCGGCTAACGTTCCAATAAGAGGAGTTTGTAGGCTTCGCGTTTGTTCAAGCCGCGTTCGCGCGCGGCTTGCTTCAGCGCCGCTTTGCGGTCCAGGCCCGCTTCGCGCTCGAGCTGCGCAACGCGCGCGGAAAGGCTGAGCGGAGATGCGATCGGCGCAGCGCTCTGGCCGCTCGCTTCCACGGCGGGGCCGATGAGCACGGTGATTTCCCCGCGCGGCGCATGCTTTGCGACTTGCGCCGCCAACTCCTCAAGCGTGCCGCGCAAGAACTCCTCGTGCAATTTGGTGATCTCGCGCGCCAGTACCGCGGGCCGCGGGCCCAGAATTTCGGCGGCGTCGCGAAGCATCTCCGCGATGCGGTGCGGCGCTTCGTAAAAAATTAGCGTGCGCTGTTCATCGGGCATCGCCGCGGCGTCGCGCAGAGCCGCCAATCTTTTTCGGCGGCTACCGGCGCGCGCCGGCAAGAATCCAAGAAACGCAAATTCCTCGACGGGCAATCCGGACGCCGCAAGCGCAGCGAGCGCGGCCGAAGGGCCGGGAACGGGAATCACCGGAATATGATGGCGCAGGCAGAGCTTCACCAAGTGATGTCCCGGATCGGAAAGGGTCGGCGTGCCGGCGTCGCTGGCGAGCGCAACGGTCGCGCCCTCTTCCATTTCGATCACGAGTTCCGCGCCGCGCGTTATTTCGTTGTGCTCGTGGTAGCTGACCATGCGCGTTTCGATATCGAAAAAGCGCAAGAGCTTTTGCGTTTGCCGCGTATCTTCGCAGGCCACGATATCGGCTTCGCCCAGCACGCGCAGCGCACGCAGCGTGATGTCTTCCAGGTTGCCGATGGGCGTTGAGACCAGATAGAGCTTGCCAATTCCTTCCTGTGCTTTGCGTGCATCCGTCACGATCGATTGTCTCCCTCGGCGCAGTCTAGCACGCCAAGCGGCATGCTAAGATAAATGGAATCCGTTCAGTCCGCTGCGACTGTCCGTGAATCGGGAGAACGCGTCCTTGCCTCTTTACGAGTACGAGTGCAAAAAGTGCGGCCGGCGCCACGAGCGCATTGAAAACTTCAAAGGCCCGCATCTGAAAAAGTGCCCGACCTGCGGCGGAAAGGTCGAGCAGCTGATTTCCGCGCCGGCGCTGCAATTCAAGGGCAGCGGCTGGTACGTCACCGATTACGCCAGCAAGTCTGTGTCGGGAGAATCCGCCAAAAGCGAAGCCGTCGCCGCGGAAAAAGCCGCGGACACGAAATCGTCGAGCGACGCCAAGGACGCCAAGAGCGCGAAAGAATCGAAGGAAGGGAAGGACACGAAAGAGAGCAAGAAACCGAAATCGGAGTCCAAGTCCGAATCGACGAAGAGCTAGAGGAAACGATCGCCCGCCGCGACACGGCCGGTCAAAGTTTAAGTCCGGCGAGGTAAGCGCGGAAATCCGGCCCCAGTTCCTTGTTTTCCAGCGCGATCTCTACGGTCGCCTTCAGAAATCCCAGCTTATCGCCCGCGTCGTAAGATTTTCCCTCGTAGGTGTAGGCCCAAAGGCCCTTGGTGCGTGCGAGTTTCAGCAGCGCGTCGGTCAACTGAATTTCTCCGCCGGCGCCGGGTTTTGTTTTCGCCAGGATTTGAAAGATGTCGGGTGGCAGAACGTAGCGGCCGGTGACGCCGAGATTGGACGGCGCTCTGCCCGGCTGTGGTTTTTCAACCATGCTGGTGATGCGCTGCAGGCGGTCGCCCCAATGGCGTTCCGACGTGCTTTCAACGGCGACGACGCCGTAAAGACCGAGGCTCTCGCTCGGGACTTCTTCGACGGCGATGGCCCCGATGCCCGTACGATGGTACACATCCATGAGCTGTTTTGTGGCCGGATGTGGACCGGGAATGATCACGTCGCCGAGCAGTACGGCGAACGGTTCGTCGCCAACCAATTCCGCGGCTGTCAGCACGGCGTCACCCAGCCCCCGCGGTTCTTTCTGCCGCGTGTAGCTGATGTGGGCCATGTCGCCGATTTTGCGCACCATTTCGGCCAGCTCCGGCTTGCCCTTCTCCTCGAGAAAACGCGCCAGCCCCGGCGAGGAGTCGAAATGGTCCTCAATGGCATCCTTGCCGCGCCCGGTGACCATGATCACGTGCTCGATTCCCGAAGCCACGCATTCTTCGACGACGTATTGCACTAATGGCTTGTCGACAATGGGCAGCATTTCTTTGGGCTGCGCTTTGGTGGCGGGAAGAAAACGCGTGCCTAAGCCGGCAAGGGGAAGGACGGCCTTGCGAACGCGCCTGGGAGCGAGACTCGGGGTCACGCTTTCAACGATACGGACGTGTTCCAGGCGTGTCAACCGTGCGCAAGGTGGACTGTTCGCGCGGTGCAAGTCGATTCGCCGGCGTGTGCTAAAATCGATTTTTGCGCGCCGCGAGAAGTGTGGCGCGATCACCAGACAAAAACGCGATGACCACGCGCATCCTTGGAATCGAATCCTCTTGCGATGAAACCGCCGCGGCCGTTGTGGCCGATGGCCGCGAAATTCTTTCGAGCGTCGTGGCCTCGCAAGTGGACGTGCATCGAAAATATGGCGGCGTGGTGCCGGAACTCGCTTCGCGCGAGCATTTGCGGCACATCGTGCCGGTGGTGCGTGAAGCGCTCGATCGCGCCGGGATGCGCCTGGCGGATGTGGATGCCATCGGCGTGACGCGCGGTCCGGGCCTCGTTGGCGCGCTGCTGGTTGGCCTGACGTACGGCAAAGTGTTGGCGCAGGCGCTGGGCAAGCCGCTGATTGCCGTGAATCATCTGGAAGGCCACGTTCACGCGGTTTTGCTGGAAGCATATCGCGCGAGCAAGCAGCCGGAGTTTCCCGCAGTTTGCTTGATCGTCTCCGGCGGCCATACGCAGCTCTATCGTGTTGAATCCGCGCCGGCGCCCAGCGGCTCTGCAGCGCTGCAACTGAAATATCGAAAGCTAGGCGGCACGCGCGATGACGCCGCGGGCGAAGCCTACGACAAGGTGGCCAAAATGCTCGCGCTGGGCTACCCGGGCGGTCCGGTGATCGATCAGCTCGCTTCCGCGCATCGCGGCGCGCATTCGCAGAGCGGCGATGGCTCTGGCCCGCGAGTTGGGACGCCTCCGCGATTTGGCCCAACTAAGCTGCGCGGCAATCCCTACGATTTCAGCTTCAGCGGAATCAAAACCGCCGTGCTTTATTACCTTCGCGATCACCCCGAATTCGCGCCGGGAATCGCGGCGCGCCAAGCCGCGCTGCGGGAAGGGAAGCGCAGCGCGGCGGAGCTTGCGCCGCTGTGCGATGCGCAGACGCTGGACCTCGTCGCGGCGTTCCAATCGGCCGTTGTGCGCGATCTGTTCGGGCGCACGCTGGCGGCTGCGCGCGAGACCGGGGCGCACTCTGTATTGGTCTCCGGCGGCGTAGCGGCGAACAGCGAGCTGCGCGCGGCCTTCGACGCGGCATCCGCAAAGGATGGCGTGCCCGTCTTCATGCCCAGCCGCGCGCTCTCCACCGACAACGCGGCCATGATCGCCGCCGCCGCATTTGCCCACCTGATGGCCGGCGAGCGAGCCGGCGAGGACTTAGACGCCGAAGCGGTTCTGCCGCTGGTTTAACGCTCGCCGCTACCAATTACATCGATTGTCGGCCGGCACGCCGCCGTTGATTTTGCCCCACGAGACGTTGTCTGGATTCGCGCACCCCAACTGAAACGCAGGCGTGATGATCGATTTCGAGTAGCTCTTGCATACATCCGCGGTCCACGTGTCCGGCACGGTTATGGTGTCTCTCCAGCTGGGAGTAAAAACGCCGCTGCAGAGCTTCAGCGATACGGCAATCGGCGTTCTCGGGTTTGCGCTCGGCGTGCTCTGTGACGCGGACATGTCGCTCGTGCCGGTCCTCTGCGTCCCTTGCTGAGCAACGGCGCGAAAGTAGCCGGCGCCCAAGACGCAGACGACGCATACCGCGACGACGACAAATATTCGTGTTCGGTTCATCCGTTTTTCCTTTCGTGCTCGGCCATTCAAATCAGCCGTAGCGTGCATTTTGCAACCGACCGAGCGCCCGCGTGCAATTAGGCAAACTCGGAATAAGGCCGTGTTTTGGCGCAGTATTTGTTGGCCACCCCGAGCCTTCTTCGTATATCGCCCGAAACCAGTCATCATCGCCAATGGCGTCTGCTTTATTCCTCGCGATCACCTACTCGGTTTGCGGCTTAACCTTTACGCCTTTAATCAATAGCCATAGGGCAAGTCCAAATTCCGCAACGAACATGACCGGATACAGCGGGTAAGTGATTTTTTGGTGGCCCGGGAAAAGGCATAACTGGAAGAAGCAGATCAGCAGGCACACACCATCAAGGATCAGCAATACTCCCAAGATGCGCGGAAGAAAACCCGACTTAACAACCAAATAGCCAAGGGGAAAAAGCCAGACGCCATAAAATAGCACCGTGACCATGTTTCCGGTACCGCTTAAATGCAGGCATAACATCGCCAGAGCTTGCAACTGATCCGCGTTGAACACCTTCAAGTAATCAGCGCCACTCAAGAGCGGCAGGGCGGCAAAATGAATCAGCGCAAGAATGCACTCTGTAGCGACACCCGCTAGGTTTACTAGTAGAAACAAGAGAGCGAGATTCTTACCAACGGGATTCAACAACACGTATAAAGCCCAAGCCGCCAGAAGAAAAAACAAAGCGGCAACCACTTCGCTCATGAAGCCAATGCGGAATAGCCACACAGAGGCCATGATATTCCTGGCTGTTACGGCGGCATCCTTCCCCGCAATTGGCTTGTTTTGCACGAAAGAAGAAAAGGCAAAGGTCACTATGTAAATGAGATAGAGGAACCCCGCCGTTCTCGCAACTCTCCGCTGTGATATGTCGTCGATACTGTTGGTCATTTCAAGTGCTCCGAATTTCTTGCATTGACATCGTCGCGCCTCGACATGATGGTTTGTACTCTTTTACTGCATGGCGCACAACGCCCCCTTAGGCAGGGATTGCCGATTTGTCCCTTTGGTTCGCGCACTCTGATGCCTGCGCCGCCCTAGGCCCAACGTGTATTCCACGGGTGCCCACCGGCGGGGCGGAGCGACTTTCCGGTCTCTCGCTCCCCGGAATAGCGACGGCGACGCAAAAAAAAAACGCCCCGGTCACCTTGCGGCCCGGGGCGTCGAAGTCTTCGAATTGAACTAAACTGTTTGTGTCCGAGGCTTTACGCTTCCACCTTATCCAGGTTCGTCGGCATCTGCAGGCGGGCCTTGGCGAGAGACTTGACCAGGACACCCTCCATGGATTCCGAGCTGAGATTGCGGGCGGTTGCGAGTTCGCTGACAAGGAGGAACTTGGCGCGCTCGAGCATCTTCTTTTCGCGGAACGAAAGCGGCTTCGTCCGGCTGAGGGACACCAGGCTCTTGAGCACCGCGGCGACTTCAATCAATGCCCCAGTGCGCATTCGCTCTGAATTCTCCTTGAAGCGGTGTTTCCAATCGTGGTGGGCGTTGCACTTGCCTTTTTCGAGGTAGCTGAGGACCCGTACCGTTTCACCGTTTCGAATAACCGGGCGAAGGCCAACCGTGCCGGCATTCGTCTGCGGAACCATCACTTTCAGGCCGCTTGAACAGATGCGCAGCATGTAGTACTTTTCCGTGCGGCCTTCCAAAAACCCGTAATTGATTTGTTCGATAACTCCAACACCGTGGTTGGGATAGACTACCTTGTCGCCGATCCGGTACTCGATCTTGCAGTCCATAGGCTGGATTTTCCCCCCGCGCTGCTATTCGAAGAGTAAGGCATTTGTGCTGTTAAAGTCAAGCTATTTCGCCTAGAATCAGCAAGTTAAGCAGAATTTGGGTTAGAGATTGGCATAGAAATTGCTGTGCGATTGGGCACAGTTATTTGTCGTTTATAATCGAGCGCTCTGCGTAAGCGGACGTGGTACTAGGGTTCGCGGTACTATCTATTGATGAGAATTCTAGCCATTGATACCTCGAGTGGGCAGGGCAGCGTCGCTCTGATGGAGGATGCGCGCGTTTTGGCGGAGGAAAGTGGCGATTCGGGCGAGCTTTCCTCCTCAGGACTCTTTCGCCGCGTAGGCAAGGTTCTGGGGATCGCGGGTATCAAACTATCCGATGTCGAATGTTTCGCCGTGGCTGCCGGTCCAGGGTCGTTCACGGGGCTGCGCGTGGGCTTGGCGGCCGTGAAGGGCTGGTCGGAGGTGTGGCAGCGGCCGATCGCCGCAGTGAGCGCGCTGAAGGCCGTGGCGGCTCAGGCGACTGAGCCCGGTGCGTGCGTGGTGCCGTTGCTGGATGCGCGGCGCGGGCAGTTGTTCTGCGGGTTGTATCGGCGCGTCTCCGCCGAGGGCCGGGCGGCGGCGGGGGGCGGGTCCGGCACGGGCGCGGACAAAGCGGCTGACCTCGAGAAGATGGATGAAGAGGTCATTGGGACGCCGGCGGAAATCCTCGATCGCGTATTCTCCGCCGCAAGCGAGAGTCCGCTGTTTGTGACGCCGTCGGGCGAGGCCGTCGTGGAGATTGTGGCCGCGTTAGGTGACCGCAGCGCTCGCATCGAGACGGTGTGTCCCGCGCTTGCCCCGGTGATTGGGCGCTTGGGTTACAGGCAGGCGCTGCGCGGTGATGTCGTGGACGCGCTCGAGCTGAACGCCAACTACATTCAGCGATGCGCCGCGGAACTGAATTGGAAGGAACCGGCGTGAACGCACGGATGGAAGCGTCGCGCCCGGCGCGCTCCGAGTGGAGCGCGATTTTTCGCGTGCGACCGGCGGAAGCGCGCGACGCCGCTGCCATCGTCGCCATCGCTGCCGCCAGCCCGGGAGTTGCACCTTGGTCGGCCAGCCAGTATGCGGGCGCGGCGGGCGGCGATTACCAAGGTTGGCTCGCGGAGTGCGAAGGCAGCGCGCTGGGTTTTCTCTTCACGCGGGCGGCGGCGGACGAAATGGAAATTCTGAATCTGGCGATTTTGCCGGAGCGACGCAGGCAGGGCCTCGCGTCGCAGTTGCTCGAGCGCGGAATCGAGCAGGCCAAAGCCGCAGGCGCCACACGCGCGTATCTCGAAGTGCGCCCATCGAACCGCGCGGCGATCGCGCTCTACGCGAAGTGCGGCTTCACCGAAGCCGGCCGGCGCACCTGCTACTATTCCAATCCCGTCGAAGACGCGCTGGTGCTCTCGCGAAAGCTTGCTTAGCCGCGGGAAGCGTTCCTTACGCAACGAAAACCGATATTCGACGCCGAACTGTCCGGCGTGTTCGACGTCCGCGCGGCCACGCGATAGCGATTGCAGTACGACGCGTGGCATAGAAACGATCCGCCCTTCATCACCTTGGCTTGCCCCATCGGCGGTCCGACCGGATCGTGCAGCGGCGGATGCGTGACGAACTCCGCGTGGAACCAATCCGCGCACCATTCCCACGCGTTGCCGGTGACGGAATACAATCCGTAGCCGTTCGGTGGAAAGGCATCGACCGGGCAGGTTCCCGCGTAGCCGTCCTCGGCCGTATCTTTGATCGGGAATTCGCCCTGCCAAATATTGCAGCGATGCTGGCCGCCCGGAGTCAGTTCATCTCCCCACGGATAGAGTTTTTGTTCCAGGCCTCCGCGCGCCGCATATTCCCATTGCGCTTCCGTCGGCAAAGTTTTTGACGCCCACGCCGCGTAGGCTGTGGCGTCAGTCCAAGTGACGTGAACGACGGGATGATCGAGGCGGTCATTCACGTGCGACCCCGGCCCTTCGGGCTGCTTCCAAAATGCGCCCGGAACTTTGCACCACCACGGCGTGGCCGCAGCCGTGTCTTCGACAAGCTCTTCGAAGCGATCTTTCGGTATGTGCGGCCAAAACACGAAGGACCAGCCGAACTCTTCGGCCTCCGTGCCATATCCGGTGTCCGCGACAAACGCCGCGAAGTCCGCATTCGTCACAGGAAAAACATCGATCTCGAACGGCGAAAGAGAAACGGCGCGCACCGGCCCTTCGCCATCGGCGGGGAAGCCCCCTTCGTAATTCGTGCCCATCAGGAACGTGCCGCCGGGAAGCGCAATCGTCGGGCGCTTCGCATCGGCATTTGCGCCGCTCGGTTTCACCGGCTGATTGAGGCTGCCAATCTGATGGATTTCAGAACCCACGCGCGCGGCCGACGGCGCGCAGCACGCCGGACGCTCGGTTTGCTTCTCTTGGTAAGTTTCCTTCAGCGGTGAGCCTGGCGCGCCGAGAATATCATCGCTCTTCATCGCATTTCATTGTAGCGCCGACCAGGCGGGCCGCGCTTCGCCACCAGACCCGCGCGCTATGGGTACAGCTTCGCCGGCACGATCTCCGGCACAGGTTCACCCGCGGCCGCGAACAGTTTCGTCAACTGGTCGCGCAACTCATCGGCCTTCGCGCGATATTCTTGCCGTCCCGCCAGATTGACCAGCTCATTCGGATCGGCGCGCTGATCGTACATTTGATACTCGTGATAGGTCGCAGCAGCCGGTTGCTGCGTCGCGCCCGAAATGTCCGCCACGCAGTACGTCCAGTCCTGTGTGCGAATCGCGCGCCCCGTCATCGATTCACTGATCTGGATAAATTGTTGGTTGGGCCAAGCGTCCCGCGCCTTCGCATCCTTCAGCAGCGGAATTAGGCTGCGTCCCTTCATCCCCGCCGGCGCCGCAACGCCCGCCGCATCCAGCAGCGTGGGCGCGATATCAATGATGCCAACGAGTTCCGAAATCGGTTCGCCGCGATCGAATCCCGGCCCTTCAATGATCAGCGGGATGCGTATCGAGCTGTTGTGCGTGCTGCGCTTGTACTCCGTGTTGCGCGTCATGAAATGGCAGCCATGATCGCTGATAAATAGAAATATCGTGTTCGCTGCGAGGTTTTCCTCTTCCAGGATGCGCCGCACGCGGCCTACCGACGAATCGATGCTCTCGCAGCATCCGTAGTAATCCGGCAATTGCGCTTGCCACGTGCCCGGCAGATCGCGCAAATCTTCTGGAACCGTGGAATTCGCGAAGCGCTCCACGGACCCCTTCGGCCCGACCGGGCGAAACATGTCGTTCTGCTGATGCGGCTCGAGCTGCGAAATAAAAAGGAAAAATGGTTTGTCGTGCTTCTGACGCAGGAATCGTTCCGCGCGATCGGTGATGAAGTCGACGCGGTATTCGTCCTTGAAAGTGATCTCGTTGCCGTCGCCATCGAAAATCGAGCCCTCATACGGATGCGACGTGTGCTCCAGCGCATTCGAGCCTTCCCACAGATCCAGAAAGCCGCCGCGGTATTCCGGTTTCACGAAGCCCGGCCCGCCGCCATCCGCCGCAGCGGCCGGAGCCAGATGCCATTTGCCGATCAGATTCGCCGTGTAGCCCGCCTTGCGCAATTCTCCTGCGAGCGTCGGCAGCGATTGGCTCAGCGGCAAGCCATTGCGCCAAACGCCGGTTTCCGTGGCGTACCGGCTGGTCATCATCACGGAGCGCGCCGGGGCGCACACGGGTTGATTCGTCACGGCGTGAGTAAAGTTCCGGCCTCGCGCGGCCGCGGCATGCAGATTTGGCGTGCGCGTCGATCCGTTGCGCCCATTCGCTCCGAGGAAATCCCATCGCCACTGATCCGCAAGGTAAACAATGATGTTCGGGCGGGCCGAAGGCTGTGCCGAAGCGCCGCTGTTCTGCGCCGCCTCCGCGCCAGCGGGCGCTGCCGCCGCAGCCACCACGGCCGCCACCGAGTTCTTCAAGAACGATCGCCGTCCTTCAATCTTCCGCGCCATATTTGAGCCAACGCCCCCTGGAAACTTAGACGAGCCGCGGAAGCGTAGCCTTTGCACCCGGTTGTGTCAACGCCCGGCCGAACGCGTGGAGCGGGTGCACGATTCCGAGAGCATCCTCAGAAAGCCTCTTGGCTTGAATCGCGCATTGTGTTAGCTTGGCCCCGTTATGTGATCCGCATCCAAAGTCCCGAAGTGCTGGAGGTGGCCGATGGCAATTGTGCCTGGAGATCTCCCGGAGAAGATTTTGGCGGGAGATCCCGAATATCAAAGACTCCTGCAAGAGCATTCGAAATATGCCGCACAGCTAGAGCAGATCACCAACTCTTCCTACGTCAGTGCCGAAGACCTGATACAAGAAGTCACCCTGAAAAAATTGAAGCTTCGCGTTAAGGACGCCATTGAGCAGCGCGTGGCGCAAATAACGCACAGGGTCTTGGTCTAGGCTGCCCCTCGCCGCGTGTCCAGGATTTTTCCCGATGCTGTAGGTGTCCAGTCGCGCCCCCAGCCTTTGCGAGCCGGCTGCAGACGGAGCGCGAATCTCTCCCCAATCTGTCGTAGAATGTACCGGGTGTGGGCTCGGTCTCTCGCTGCTCTCGATGGTTCGTGACGGTTACAAATTCGCCGCTCCGCCGTTTCTCGCAGGTCTCGTGGCGCTGGGCTTTGGATTCAAGTGGGCCGCGTCCTGGTGGGTGGGGATCGCGTTGCTTCTCGTCGCGGCATTCGTCGTGTATTTTTTCCGCGATCCGGAGCGCGTAATCCCCGGCGATTCGGCCGCGATCGTCTCGCCCGCCGATGGCCGCGTGATGGAAGTTGTGGAAGAATCTTTCGGCGGACGGCCCGGCCAGCGGATCAGCATTTTTCTGGCGATTTGGAATGTACACGTCAATCGCTCGCCGATGGCCGGCCGCATCGAGCAGATCGACTATCGCCCCGGCCGATTTTACGCGGCGATGCGCTCGCGTGCTTCCGAGGAGAACGAACAAAACGTAATTCGCCTCTCGACCGCGCGCGGCGACATGGTCTTCAAGCAAATTGCGGGCTGGGTGGCGCGGCGTGTAGTTTGCTGGAAGCGCCCTGGCGATCACGTGGCCACAGGTGAGCGCATCGGCCTGATTCGATTCGGCTCTCGCATGGATGTGTGGTTACCCGAAGGAGTGGAAATCCTGGTCGAGCCGGGCAAGCATGTTGCCGGCGGATCGAGTATCCTGGCGCGGTGGAAATGAAAGACTTCGAACAGCAAGAATTGGGATTTGAAGGCCGCCAGCGGAATCATCAGCGTCTGCGGCGCGGCATCTATTTGTTGCCCAGCGTTTTTACCGTTGGCAACATGCTGTGCGGCTTCTATGCCGTGCTGGCGGTGCTGAAAGGCGGCACCGCGGATTTGGACTACGCAGCGCGCGCCATCGGCTTTGCCATCGTCTTCGACGTCTTCGATGGCTTCGTAGCTCGCGCCACCCACACCAACACCGAGTTCGGCAAGCAATTCGATTCGCTTGCGGACATGATCAGCTTCGGCATCGCGCCCGCAGCCTTGGCGTACAGCTGGGGCGTCCGCGGCATGTTGGCCAGCGATGCTTTGCAAGCTCACCACATCTACGAACTCGGCTGGTTCGTCGGTCTGATCTTCGTTATTTGCTGCGCGTGGCGTTTGGCGCGCTTCAATGTGCAAGGCATGGCGCCGGGCGGCTCGCGCTTTTTTGTCGGCATGCCCACGCCGGCCGCCGCCGGATTGGTTGCCGCCACGGTCCACGCGTTTCGCGCGCCGCTGCAGGACTGGCGCTGGGCCGCGGCGTGGCTGGCGCTGGTGTTGCTGGCTGCGGCGTTGATGGTCAGCACCGTGCGCTTCCGCAGCTTTAAGGATATTCCGTGGGCGCGCCGCCAGCCGTCTGTGACGATCGTGCTGCTCGCATTTCTAATCGGCGCGATCTATATGTATTCGGATATCGTTCTGATTTTGATCGCCGGCCTTTACACGGTTTCCGGCATTGTTTTGCACCTCGTGCGCGTGGTTCGCCAGCGCTTCGTCGCTCATCCCTCGCAACCCCCCGCATAAGCCATGCCCGCCGCCGAATCAGCACTGCGCATCGCGATCGTCGGTGCCACGTCGTTGCGTGTCAAAGATTTGAAGGAAGCGCTCGAGAGTTCCGCGCTCGCGGCCGCCACCATGCGCCTGGTTGACGACGATGCGTACGCCGGCACGTTGACGGAAGCTGGCGGCGAACCGATCCTGGTCGCCGGCGTGGGCGAGGAAGATTTTTCCCGCGTGCGCTTCGTGTTTTTCGCCGGTACGCCGGAGCTTTCCGCGCGCCACGCTCCCGCCGCGCTGGCCGCCGGCGCGACGCTGATCGACCTTACCGGAGGCTTGGCCACGATGCCCGACGCAGCGCCGTGGATTCCCACGCTCGATTCCACGCTTGGGCCTCCCCGCCGCACCAATGGTTCAGCCGCGTCCCCGCGCGTGTATCTGTCTCCTTCGGTTCCCGCGATGACGGCCTGCGCATTCGCCGCGGCGCTTGCTTCCGTCGGAGGCGGCCGAAGTCAAATCGTCTTCCTTCAGCCGGTTTCCGAGTATGGCAAGCAGGGCGTCGAAGAACTCGAGCGCCAAACCGTTCAGCTGCTTTCCATGCAACCCGCGGGCAGGGAATTGTTTGACGCGCAAGTGGCGTTCAACATCGTCGATCGCTATGGCCCCGCCGCGCCGGTTACGCTTCTTGAGCAGCGTCAGGCGTTGGGGCGCGAAGTCGCGCGATATTTGGCAGGCCGCGTTCCCACGCCGGCCGTCGCGCTGCTTCAGGTGCCGGTATTTTTCTCGCACGCGTTTATCGCCTATGCGGAAATCGACTCGCTCGAAAAGTTGGTGCCGAGTCTCGAAGCGGCGGGATTTAAGTTCTCGACCGAAGATGATGAAGGCCCCTCGAACGTCAGCGTCGCCGGCGAACCGCGTCCGGTGCTGGGACGCCCGGCGCGCGATCCGAATGTTGAGCGCGGCTGGTGGTTCTGGGGCGCGGCGGACAATGTTCGCGTCGCCGCGGCCAACGCCGTATCCATCGCGGAGCGTCTTCTTGCGTCCTGATCTCAACATGCGAACGCGTGACAGTCGCGCCCCGCGAGGCGCCCGGCTTGCTGCGCTGCGCGTAATTCTCGGCGCCGTAGGCATCGTGAGCGTCGCCACGGGGTGCGGCTACCACGTGGCGGGCCAAGCCACGCGTATGCCGCCGGACGTGCACACGATCGCCGTGCTACCGCTCGACAATAGAACCACTACCTATCGCATCGAGCAGCGCTTCACCAACGCCTTAGTCCAAGAATTTCTGCAGCGCACGAAATACAAAATCGTCCCGGCGGCCAACGACGCCGACGCCGTGCTCACCGGCCAAATATTGAAAATCGAAGGCGCCGCCGTCACGTACGATTACACTACCGGCCGTGCGACCACCATGCTCGTCACCGTGACGATGAAGGTGCGCCTGGAAGATCGCGATCACAAGACGCTCTATGAGAATGACAATTATGTTTTCCGGCAGCCGTACGAAATTTCAACCGATGTGACCAGTTTCTTTCAAGAAGAAAGCCCGGCGCTCGATCGGATGTCCCGGGACTTTGCGTCGCGCTTGGTTGCCGACGTTCTTGAGAATTTCTGATGCCGACACTTGAACCCTCCGCGCTGCTCGAACGCCTGGCGAAAGGCAAGGCAATGCCCGGCGTGCTTCTGCTCGGCGCCGAAACTTATTTGCGCGATCTGTGCCGCAAGGCGATCGTCGATGCGCTGATTCCAGAAGATGCGCGCGAATGGGGCGTGGCGCGCTGCGATGCCAGCGAAGAGGAGCCCTCGGCGATCCTCGCGCTGGCCTCAACGCCTTCGCTGCTGGCGCCGCGCCAAGTGATTTTTGCGCGCGGCATCGAAGCGTGGGAAAAACTCGGCGAAAACGCGCGCGAGGCCCTGCTTGCGGATCTCGATGCTTACTTCGCGCATCCCTCCGCTTCCACCGTGCTCGTGCTCGAAGCCGAGTCGCTCGATCAGCGATTAAGACTCTGGAAGTTGCTTGCCGACAAAGTTCTCGTGGTTGGACTGGAGCTGCCCGAAGATGCCGAAGCCCGCGCGCGTGCCGTCGCTCCGATTCTGGCGCAAATGGCGCAAGAATCGGGAGTCGAGCTTGATGATGACGCCGCCGATGAGCTTACCGAACTCACCGGCGCCGATTTGGCGGCGGCGCGCACGGAAATCGCCAAGCTCGCCACGTACGCCGGCGATCGCAAGCGCATCACATTGGCCGATGTTGAAGCGTTGGTCGTGAGCGCGCGAAAGTATTCCGTATGGGAGCTGGCCGAAGTGTTGGCTTCGCGCGAACCGGCGCGCGCCATGACGTTTTTGGGAAGCTTGTTGCGCGAAGGCGAGCCGCCGGTGCAAATTGTCGGCGCGATGGCTTGGATGTGCCGAAAGCTTCTGGAAGCGCAGGACCTGCCGGCGAACACCTCGGCAGGCGCCGCTGCCGGCCGTCTGCAAATGCGTCGGCCCATGGCGGAAATGGCGCTGCGCCAATCGCGCCGCATTCCGCGCAAGAAGCTTTTGGAAGGACTCGCCGCGCTGTACGAAGCCGATAGCCGCTTGAAATCCTCTGCTCCGGATGCCGGCGCGATTTTGGAATTCCTGATAGCGCGTTTCGCGGCGGTCAGCCAGTGAAGGTGTGCGATGTCATTGCCGGTTCAGTCCGCGCGCTACGCCGTACCGAGTGTTTCGTAAGGGTTCGCCAGCGCGGCCTTCAGCCGCGCCGGATGGTGTGCCAGGGCGCGCCGCCGCGACCTTCAGCCGCGCCGCGCGATGTGGCGGCGAGCGCCGCGCCGACCTTTAGCCGCGCCGCATGATGTGGCGGGGGCGCCGCGGCGACCGTGCTTTGTAATGGCACGGTTTCAACCGTGCCGTACAGCTCGATGTGTAACTGCGGCTTTAGCCGCTGAGGGAATTAATCTGCCGTTGCTTCGTCAGGAAGCTTTCGGAGCGCGCACGGCGTTATACGCGATGGACAAACGCGACTTCGTACGATTGGCGGTGTTTTCGTGAAGAATGCCGTCGCTGATAGCTCGATCGATCGCGGAAAGCGTCTCCGCGAACACGGCTCCGGCGGCCGCGGCGTCTTTAGCGTCAAGCGCGGCGCGCAATTTTCGGATCAGCGAACGCACACGCGTGCGCTGCGATCGATTGCGTTCGGCGTGGACCAGGGCTTGCTTCGCCCGCTTCAATACGGATGGCTTGCGTTTCTTAACCTTTGTTGGTGTGCCCGCAGGCATTCAGTTCTCCCTCGTGTGGATGCGCGAGTCGTCAACAGTAGCCGAGCCCTTCGCCTTTGTCAAATTCCCGCGCGACGCGTCGCTGAATTAATCTGAGTTTCAGAAGCTGCTTATGCAAAACCGCTATGTTGCCGACGTCGGAGACTACGTTAAGTTTGCAATTCTCAGGAAGCTCGCTGCCGGGAGAAGGCTCGGCGTCGTGTGGTGGCTTTTCCCGAACGAGGACCATAATGCGGACGGTAGCCACAGAAAATACCTGGATCGACCCGATAAGTGGCGGCATTTTGATTGCGGCCTCTTTGACGTTCTTTTGAAGATCCAGAGGGAGAAGGTCAGGGATGTGCGTGCGATAGA
>JBEKDK010000035.1:0-47283 GCA_050014395.1 Candidatus Acidiferrales bacterium
TGCATCGACTCGAAGAAAACATCGGAGCCGCCGCCATCGAACTTACACGTGAAGATCTCCGGCAACTGGAAACGGCAGCGTCAAAGATCTCGGTGCAAGGCGCTCGTTACCCCGAAGAACTGCAAAAGCTGGTGGGCCGCTGAGTTGATCCGCGACGCGGGTTGGAAAATAGGGACCAAGTTCAACCGAAGGAGTTTAGAAAATGGAAATCAAAAGAGTTGGCTCGCAGCCTTCCGCGAAAGGACCGTCGGAGTGGTTCACGGGCACCGTACGGATCGATCCGCTTTTTCAGGCCGCCGATCCGGCGCGCGTTCAAGGCGCCAGCGTCACTTTTGAGCCGGGCGCGCGGACTGCGTGGCACACGCATCCGCTCGGTCAAACCCTGATCGTAACGGCCGGTTGCGGGCGGGCACAGCGTTGGGGCGGGCCGGTCGAGGAAATCCGTCCGGGCGATGTGATTTGGTTTGCGCCCGGTGAGAAGCACTGGCATGGGGCTGCACCGAGCACGGCCATGACGCACATCGCCATCCAGGAAAAGCTCGACGGTAAGGTAGTTGACTGGATGGAACATGTCAGCGACGAGCAATATCTGGGTCATTGAAGGAAGGGTTGCTATTCCGAGTCTCGCCCGGGTAGCCAAATTTTCCGTGAGACCGCCGATTCTTCGCGCGGGATTGTCAGGGAATTGCAACGGGCGCCGAGGCCGATGCGGCGATGCATTCTTCGCCGGCGTTGATGACGAAGCGGCGGCCTCGCAGGAACCCAACCAGTGTGAGTCCTAATTCACGCGCGAGTTGCACGGCGAGACTTGACGGCGCGGAAACGGAAGCGAGCAGCGGAATGCCTGCTGCGAGCGCTTTCTGGACGATTTCAAATCCGCCGCGGCCGCTGACGAGCAGAACGTGATCGCTGAGCGGAACGCGGCCGCCGAGGAGCGCCCAGCCGATCACTTTGTCCACGGCATTGTGCCTGCCGATATCTTCGCGCAAGACGAGCAATTCGCCGCGGCGATCGAAAAGCGCGGCGGCGTGCAATCCGCCGGTACGGCCGAAAACGGCTTGCTTCGCGCGCAGTGTGGACGGCATTTCGCACAGGATTTCGGCGTCGAATGGCGACGCGGCTTGGGGCCGGCGCAGGCCGCGGCGGCGGAGTTGCGCGATGGAGGCTTTGCCGCACACGCCGCAAGCCGAACCCGCGGAAAATCTTTTGGCCGCGCTGTTCGCCGAAAGACGGACTTTGGGGCCCAATTTGACGCGCACGAGATTTTTTTCCCGAGCGTTGGCGCGCGGCGTTTGCAGCGCTACTAAATCTTCGCGGCGGGAAATGATGCCTTCAGAGAAAAGAAATCCGGCGACGAGTTCTTCGTCATCTCCCGGGGTGCGAAGGGTGACGCCAAGAGAAAATCGGCCGGCGCGCATCTCGAGGGGTTCTTCGACCGCGAGGTAGTCCTCACGGCGCGCGGCGGCGCCATTCTCCCACTCGGTGACTTGAGTGAGCGCGACGCTCGATTTATTTCCAGGCATCTGGCCTCGCACCTGATCGCGCCGCGCCGCCGCACGGCAGCCGGCGATGAGACTTCGATCGCCTATGCAGCGGACGCGCGCGGCGGCGAAATCACCAGCGGCAGCAGCACGGACACCAGCAGCACGCCGGCGATCACGTGCAGGGCGCCGCGGTAGCTTCCGCTAGATTGCCGCATGTAGGCGATCAGCAGCGGTCCAAACGCGCTAGCGAATCCCCACGCGGTCAGCAATAGACCGTAGATTGGGCCCACGTTCTTCGCGCCAAAATAGTCCGCCGCAAACGCAGGCATTGTGCCGAATCCGCCGCCGTAGCACATCAGAATGACAAAAGTCACAGCGGTCAAAATGCCGGCCGTAGCGATTCCCGGCAATAACCAAAACAGCGCCACTTGCACCAGGAACATTATGGCGAACGTAGCCTTTCGCGTGATTCCGTCCGAAACCGACGCCCAGAACACGCGCCCAAGAGCGTTCCCTAGGCTAACTATCCCAACCATTCCGGCCGCCACCGCGGCGGTTACTTTCGCCAGCTCTTGAAATATCGGCGCTTCCTGTGAAATCACCGAGATTCCCGCGGAAGTATTCAGGAAGAGTATCAGCCACAGCGCCCACCACTGCCACGTTGCGACGGCTTCGCCAAGAGTGTAGTCGCGGGACGCGCGGTGGGCGGCAACAGAAGCGCTCGGCTGCCATCCCGCCGGCCGCCATCCCTCTGGGGGATTCACCATGAACCATCCGGCGGCGAGCGATACGATCAGATACGCGATGCCGAGTTCGGCGAAGGTGTGCAGCACGCCGACGGTGCGAATCAAGTGCGCGGCCACGGGAGCGGTGACCAGCGCGCCGGCGCCAAAGCCTCCGACAGCAACCCCGGTGATCAAACCGCGACGGTCCGGAAACCACTTCAACAGCACCGCGACGGGTACGATGTAACCAAAGCCGAGTCCGATGCCACCAATCAAGCCGTAGCTCAAATACAGCCACCACAATTTGTTGGCCGAAAAACCCGCGAGGAAAACGCCGGAGCCGTAAAGAAATGCACCCGTCAAAGCCACCACACGCGGCCCCTTGCGGTTCATCCAGAGTCCGCCGAAGAACGCGGCGAAGCCGAGCACGAAAATGGCAATCGTAAAGGTGAGCGTTACCTGCGGAATGCTCCAGCCGAATTGTTTGGAAAGGGGGATGCGGAAGACGCTCCATGCGTATACCGCGCCCAGTGCAAGCTGCAGAAAAATACCGGCGATGGCGATTACGACGCGATTGTTCGTTTGCATATTGCCTCCAGATGAGCAGATCGCGAGCTATTCCTTGGTGTCCGGCCGGGCTTTCCGGAAAAAATCCTGGCCCCATGTCTTGAGCAAGCTGTTTACGAACACAAGTCCGCGGCGCATATCCGGGCTGCGGAATTCGCGCAGGATGGTCCAGAGACTCGGCGGATTCGTTGCTTCTTTCTTGGCCTGAGCGAGCGCCGTAGGCAGGGCGAGCGCGAAGGCATCGAACAATTCGGGATCCATTTCGCCGAGCGTTCTGAGAATCGCCAATGCGTTGCGCAAGCCGCGCGTCACCGGCGGCGCTTTCGCGGCGTCGACGACAATTTCCGTGACCTTGCCGCTGGAACCGGCGAGGCCGCGCAACAATTCCAGCACGCCGCCATCCTGCATGCCTTGCAGAATTTCGTACAGCGCGAGAACCGCTTCGGCGTGTTCGGCGGGCGCTTGGCGCAGGCGCGCGATGGCGTCCTCACGTGGATCGCGCGGCGCCACTTGGATGGGAATCGGCGGAGCCATGATTTTTCCTCCTCACTACTTTCGCGGGCTGCAAGCGGAGCCCGCATACGAATTATTTCGTTTGGATTTGCACGAGCGTGTGGTTTCCCGGCGGATGGTAATCCGCGCGCGCCCACTTGCGCTCGACTTCCACGCCTTTCTGCGGCGTCGGGTGTCCGAAGCGATGATTGGTGCGCGGCAGCGGGCTTTCGCCCAACTCCGGGAGCACTTGCATGCGCACGCTCGCTTCTTTGTATGCCGGCGTGTGCGTGATGGGATCGGTGTGGCTGCTGGTGAGCTTGTTCACGGGAGATTCCGTTGAGTTCATGGGCATGTAGAGTTCACGCCCAGTCACTCGATCGGTCACCAGCGCGCGCACGCGCACCTGGCCGTAGCGCGAATGCAAAATCACCCAGGTGCCGCTTCGCACGCCGCGTTCCGCCGCGAGTTCAGGCGAAATCTCGACGAATGTATCCGGAGTCTTTTCTTTAATCCCGGGAACGCGATACGTCAGATTGCCTTCGTGAAAGTGCTCGAGTAGCCGGCCATTGTTGAGATGAAGATCGAACTCCTCATTTGGAGTGTCGGTCGGCCCGATCCATGAAAGCGGGAACAGGCGCGCCTTTCCGTCCGGAAATTTGAATTGCTTGGTGTAGAGCAGCGGTTCGTCCGTGCCATCGGCGGCCACCGGCCATTGCAAGGACTTGTATCCTTCGAGCCGTTTGAAATTGGCGCCTGCGAAAAGCGGAGTGAGCGAAGCGTCTTCGTCCATCACTTCGGAAGGATGTTTGTAATCCCAGTTCGCGCCCAGGCGGTTGGCGACGTCCTGAATGATTTGCCAGTCGGGACGGCTACCAACGCGCGGCTCGAAGACTTGGTATAGGCGCTGAATGCGCCGCTCCGTGCTGGTGAACGTGCCTTCTTTTTCCAGGCTGGGGCAGGCCGGAAGAACCACATCGGCGAAGCGGCACGTCACACTGAAAAAAATATCCTGAACGACGAAGAAATCCAATTTTTCAAACGCAGCACTCACGTGATTGGCGTTGGAATCCACGATGGCCATCTCTTCGCCGATCAGATACAGCGACTTCAGCTTGCCTTCGTGAATCGCGTCCACCATTTGATGGTTGTCGAGACCCTTGGTTTTGGGCAGCGCAACATTCCAAGCTTTTTCAAATCGCGCGCGCACTTCGGGATCGTCCACGGACTGATAGCCGGGCAGCGTATTGGGCATCGAGCCGTTGTCGCTGGCGCCTTGCACGTTATTGTGCCCGCGCAGCGGATATGCGCCGGTTCCGGGGCGCATGTAGTTGCCGGTGACGAGCAGGAGATTCGATATCGCCGTCGAAGTGTCGGAGCCCTGAGTATGTTGCGTGACGCCCATGGCCCACAGAATACACACGCTCGGGGCTTCCGCGATCATGTGTGCGGCGCGCTTGATCGTTTCCGCGGAAAGTCCGGTGAGTTGTGAGACGTACTCCAGTGTGAAGGGCGCAAGGCTCTTCTTGTACTCCTCGAATCCGTTTACCCAGCGGGCCAGAAACTCCTTGTTCTCCAAACCATTGTCCAGCAGATAGCGGCTGATCGCGGAGAGCCAGGCGACGTCCGTGCCGGGCTTGGGATGCAGGAACAGGTCGGCGCGGCGGGCCATTTCGTGTTCGCGAATGTCCGCTACGATCAATTTCTGGCCGCGCAGTTTGTGCGCGCGCTTCACGCGCGTGGCGAGCACGGGATGGCTTTCCGCGGTATTGCTGCCGACGATCAGCACGAGCGAGGCTTGCGCGATGTCAGAGATGGAGCCGGAATCGCCGCCATAGCCAACGGTGCGAAATAGGCCGGTCGTCGCGGGCGATTGGCAATAACGCGAGCAGTTATCGATGTTGTTTGTGCCGATCACCGCGCGCGCCAGCTTCTGCATCAGGTAGCTTTCTTCATTCGTGCATTTCGACGATGAAATGAAGGCCAGCGAGTCCGGGCCGTGCTCCGCTTTGATATGCGCGAAATTTTTCGCGATCACGTCGAGCGCTTCATCCCAAGTTGCGTGGCGGAAATTGTTGCCTTCGCGGATCAGCGGCGTGGTCAGGCGCGCATGGTCGTTCACAAAGTCCCAGCCAAATTTTCCTTTCACGCAGGTGGAAACGCCGTTGGCCGGGCCATCCAGGGGCTCAACCTTCAGAATCTGGCGATCCTTCGTCCAGATATCAAAGCTGCAGCCCACTCCGCAGTACGTGCAGACGGTTTTGGTGCGCCGGATGCGCGATTCGCGCATGGCGGCTTCGGCTTCCGAAACTTTTAGGATTGCCCCGTAGCCAGTCTCCGGCTCCATGTCTTTTACGATCTCGATCATTCCGTCGAGGGCGTTTTTCGGCAGCGCGGTCAGAAATCCGGCGTGGCCCAGCATGGATTTTTCCATCAGCGCGTTGCAGGGACACACAGTTATGCAATGTCCGCAGGAGACGCAGCTCGATTCACCGATCGCGGCGCCGCCATCCCACAGGACACGCGGATGCGGATCTTCCCAATTGATCGAAAGCGTTTCGTTCACCTGCAGGTTCTGGCAAGCCTCGACGCAGCGGCCGCACAAAATGCACTGATTCGGATCGTAATGATAGAAGGGGTTGGACGAATCCACGGCGTAGGGCTTCGGTGCGAAAGGAATATTTTGATGATCGATGGCGAGGAGTTTCGTCGTGTTGTGGACCGTGCAATTTCCGTTGTTGTTGTCGCAGACCGTGCAGTAGAGATCATGGTTGCCGAGGATTCGGTCGAACGCCTCGCGCCGCGCCGCCTCAGCGTCCGCGGATTTTGTGATCACCGCCATCTCGCCGTTGACCGTGGTGGCGCACGCCCGCATCAGTTTCCCGTTCACTTCAACGATGCACGTGTCGCAGGTCTGAATTGGGCCGAGCTGCGGGTGGTAGCACACTTGCGATAACTTCACCGCGGTCCGGTTGATCACATCGATCAGCAGTTCACCGGACTCCGCATGTTCTGCTAGGCCATCGATGGTTACGTGAATCATCGTGGGTGCTCCCTGGAAACGGAGCTACCTTATAAAACAAATTCACTGCGATTTGCAGCTTTTTCAACCGCGCAAAATTGCCTGGCAACGGGCCGCCACTTCTGGCGATCGGCCGACAGACACCCAGTGGACGCGCCGAAGCGGGTGAGTGGCGCTAAGCGGCTTTATTTTATTGAGTTTGCGCTGGGTGACTTGGCGATCTGGCTTCACATTCCAGTTGCGTCAAGAGATTCGTCACTTTCAAAGATGTTGCCATCGAACACGACCACTTTATGCTTGCGCAAATTTGAAACGGTTTCCAATGGCGAATGGCGAGTCAGGATGAAGCGGCTTTGGAAGCCAGATTTGATCTGGCCGAAATTGTCCTTGAACGCGAGGCGGTTTGAAGCTACTCCGGTGGCGGAATTGATGATGGA
The DNA here is from genome assembly GCA_050014395.1 of Candidatus Acidiferrales bacterium. GTDB lineage: Bacteria > Acidobacteriota > Terriglobia > Acidiferrales > UBA7541 > DASPOJ01. Next base: position 6,728 of record JBEKDK010000035.1, read on the forward strand.
AATTGGCGAGAGGCCGGCGCGCTGCATCAATTCCAACTCATAGAAAAAGCCGGTGCCGTGCGCGACGCCGTACGAGCCGGCGTCGCTGCCGGCGATGATTTGGACGCCCATTTGGTGCGCTCTGAGCAGGCTCGCGGCATGCTGCTCCAGAATTCGGTTCAGATGCGAGACCACGTGCTCATCCCAGCCGACGATATCGGCGTGATCGACTTGTTTCTGCACCGGCGCGAACGTGGGTACCCAGGCGATTTGGCGATCGCGCATTTTGGCAAGCTGATCGTCGCGGACAAAAAAACCGTGCTCGATGGAATCGACGGCACCTTCGATGGCGCGCTCGATGCCAATATCGCCGGAAGCGTGGGCGAAACCTTGTTTGCCGAAGGATTTGGCGGCGGCTACCAATTCTGAAACTTCGGCCGCCGTCATTTGCGGTTCGGCGGTCACAGCGCCTTTCTTGAAATTGATGATGCCGGTGGGAATCAATTTGATGCGGTCGGCTCCGGCGTGTACGCGCGCTTCGACGCAATCGTTCAAAGAGTCGAAACTTTCGAGCGGCTCGGCCATGAAACTTCCGTAGCGGCCCTTGCGATGAATCGCCGCGCCGGGGCTATCGACGTAGGGCATCGTGGGCCTGCGAGGGCTGGTGTAGAGTTTGCTCAACGCGAGGCCGACACCGTCTTTATCGCCCGCATCGCGGACGGCGACGATTCCAAGACGGACTAAGCGCTCGAGTCGTGTTTGCGCGGCTTGCAAAAGTTCTTGCGGCGTTTGTCTGAGATACGCCGCGCGCTTGTGCAAATTCAATTCGCCGCCTTCGAGAAAAAAGTGCGTGTGCGAATCGATCAAACCGGGGAGCAAGGTGTAATCGGGCAAATCTAAATCCGGATGTTGCTGATTGGCGTTCAGCAAATTCGCGGGCGGGAGGTTTTCGGCGACAAAGAGAATTGCGTTTTTATCGTAGACGACGTGGGCGTTGCGAAGCGGACGGGTGCTGACTCCATCCAGCAAAGTGCCGACGCGCAACCAAATTTTGCGGCCGCCGGCCGCGGTGGGAAGTGACAGCTTTTCCAAATGTTGACCGTCCGGCGGCATACGTTATTTACGAATCCACCGGTTCGGCGTCGTTGCAGATGGCCATGATGGCTTCGACTTGACGGAAGCAGGCGTTTTCGCTGGTCTCGCCGTCTCTTACGCGGCCTTCGGCCAATGCTTGGCGGAGTCTGCTGACCATCGGGTTGTTCGGCGGCAGCGGGGCGGGCGTTTTTTCCGGATTGCAAAGTGCGAAATCAAGGCCGACTTCCATGCCCAGCGTGAGATAGGCCTTTTCCAATTCTTCGCGGACGCCTTTGGGCGTGCCCCACGCGAAATTGGAAAGACCGACAATCATGTGCACGCCATTCAAATCGGGATCGGCGCTGATCAAACGCATGGCGTCGAGGCCGATGTTCACCAGGCCGTAGGTGTCCGCGCCGACGGGCGCAAGGCCGGGATCGATGATGATTTGATCGTTGGTGCGGCCCGCTTTGGTGACCAGCAGTTCGACGAAATGTCTGGCGGCGCGATAAGCATCCTGGGGATCGAGACATTGCGAAGCTCCGCCTTCGACAAAATGTTCCGAGGCCATGATGATCGCGAGCGTGTCGTAGTGCTTGACGAGTTCGATCATTTCGTCGAGATGCTGGCGGGAAGCGGCGAGGGAATTCAGAATGGGCGGACCGCTCTTTTTTCGATCGTAATATTTCAACGCGATCTTGTGGTACTCGACCGACGGATTGTCGAAGCTGATGGGCGTCGCCGTCGCTTCTTGAATGGCGGGGACCAGGTCAGGAAGAAAAGCGAGCATCTCCGGCATGCGCACCTGAATGCGTTGCGTGCCGTCGATGTTCAGCGTCAGATAGCTCGCGCCCAAGTCCGTCTGGATTTTCGCGAGGTGCTGATAATCTTTAAGATTTCGTTCGCTGAATGCTTTACGCGCGCGGGCGTAGGAATTGTTCATCAACTCGCCGACGATTTTTAGCTTCTTGCTCATGACAGTTTGTTTTCCGCAGGTTTCATTTGGTCTAGAGCCGCTTCGTCCGCAAGAGCATTGGCCTTCTTTGCGGCATGGTCGCGTCCCAGCCAATTGTTGGCCCACGCGGACGTGCCGCGCAGCGCTTGGTTTTGCACGACGGGCGCGTGCTGCAGTAAATCCTGCTCGTGCGCATCATGCTTCAGCCGTTCGTAAGCGCGCAGCCAGATGCAATCGCCGTAGCCATCCACCTCGCAGCGGCCCTCGCGTGTGCCGCCGCACGGTCCATTGCGCTGGTTTTTTGCGCACTGCGATTCGGGACACAAAAACGCGATGTCGGGAAGCGAGCAATCGCCGCAATCCTTGCAGTGGTACAAAACCAACTTGCTTACACGCTCCGCGACGCGCAGCGACTTCGGGCCTTGCAATGGATCCTTGGAATGCGCGCAGACGTTCGCGCCCCACTTGGCGAACGCCGTGCCAGGGGCGAAGATCGCGGCGTGCGTCCACTTGGACAATGCATAGCTTGCGGTGACGTGTTTGGATGCGACAGGGGGACTGGAATCGCGTTGCGTGGGATCGGCAAGCCCGGTCACGCGATTTTCCGCATAATAAAAAAACTCGCCGGGGCGGGAGAAATTGATTTCACGCGCGAATTGCTTCCAGTCGTCCGGCGCGAACGTTTTTTCAATCGCCAGAATGTTTTCAATTGCGGAAAACTTGTGGACGCCGCCGAGGTATATGCCGCGATAGCCGAGTCCGCGATAGATGGCGACTTGCTTGGCAGCGAATTCGGAGAAGAAGGCTTTGCCGCGGTCCGGGGACTGCGCCTGCTTCTGGCAGAGTTCAAAAAGCGCGCGGCTGACGACAACGCCGGGAATTTTGCCTTCAAAAAAGATTTGTACGACACCCGAACTTAATAGGTACACGTTGCCGATAAGCGGCGTTTGTTTCATTCCATGCGCATCCATGTAGAGCCGCAGCTCGGAAATCTTGCGCGAATCAAAACCGATCTGATTGATGATGAATTGCGCGCCGCACTCGACCTTCTTTTCGAGCTTCTTGTATTGCGGAATCACTTCGCCTTCGCGCAATTTAAAATTGGTGGTGACCGCGCCGATGCAAAATTGCGTTTTCAGCAACTGCTGGTGCTTGCTTTTGCCGTGCGCGTCCTTGGGATCGAGTCCGTGATTCATTTTGTCCAGCATCGAGATCAGGCCGATGGAATCGATATCGAATACCGGCTTGGCGCGGCCTTCGCTTCCGCCGACGGGATAATCGCCGGTCATGGCGAGAATGTTGTAGAAGCCGTCGCTATTCAGCAGCCACGCGTCGCTTTCGAGGCCGTTGCGATTCAGGTCCTTGCAGGTGAGATGAATGACGACTTCCTTGCCCGCGTAAAGAATCGGCCTGGCGAGGGCCAGCGGCGAGAGTTGCGGATTGCCGCCGGCGTTGTCGGTGACGGAAATCCAGTCAACGCTGGCGCTCTCGATGAGTTCGTTGGCGAAGCTGCGCGCTTTGATGGCGCTATCCTCAGCCATCGAGCCGCGCACGGACACGAGTTCCGTCCCGACAAGGAAGCGGGAGGACTGGCGCAATTTTTCCTGCAAGGTCTGCATGAACCCTTACAGCATAGCAGCACCGGCCACGCAGGGAAACGGTGTGCATGGAACTGCGGGGACTACCGAACAGCCGAGGCTTACACTTTGTCGGCTTTTTCGTAGATGACCAGGGGGCCTTCGCCGTGCAAGTCGTTGGGGTGATAGCGCGGGATGGGCAGTTCGAGTTGCTTGAATTCGATCGGAGCGATTTTCTTGTCCACCAGGCCGACGGCAACTGCGACGCCATAAATGATCGCTTCGGGGCGCGGCGGGCAGCCGGGGATATAGAAATTCACCGGGATCACTTTTTCCACGGGGCCAATTACGGAGTAGGTGTCAAACCACACGCCGCCGCCGACCGCGCAGGAGCCGATGGCGAACACGAGTTTCGGGGCGGGCATGGCCTCGTAGGCACGCTTGAGGGCCGTGGCCGTTGAGCGCATCGCCGGACCCTGGCACAACATCACGTCCGCGTGGCGCGGCGAGCCGACCAGCTTGATGCCGAAGCGCTCGGCGTCGTAATAAGGCGTGAGGACGTTGAGCACCTCGATATCGCAGCCGTTACAGCCACCGCTATTCGCGTGGTAGACCCACAGCGAGCGGCCGAACATTTTCTGGCAGAGCGTTTTCAGCATCGTCAGCTCAATCCAACTCGATCTCGATATCGTCCGCGACTTTGTCCTTCTCTAGAAACGTTTCGGAGTGGAAGACCCAGCGGTCGTTCTTCGGATCGTCGAAGCGATAACCCTTCATCTTCAGTTGCTCGAGCGCCGATGGCTCGGTGAAGCAGCGGCCGCAGCGCTGACAGGTGCTCATGAACAGCTCGATGCGCTGGCGCATGTCGCCGATCTTGTTCGTCGCGGTCTCAAAATCCTTGCTCATGGTGATGGCTTTTTCGGGGCAGACGTCGGCGCAGCGGCCGCAGTAGGTGCAGCGGCGGCCCAAATATTCGAGGACGCGAATCTCCTGCGAGACGTCGTAGATCAGGATTTCGCGCGCGGGGCAATTGTTCGCGCAGCCCGCGCAGCCGATGCACTTGCGCGCGTCGAAGATCGGCCGGCCGCGAAACTTCTCGGGCACGGGCTTGGCCGCGGCGGGATGCGGCAGCGTCACGCGGCCGGCGCCGAGGCAGATCGCCGTCTCTTTCAATTTGCTTAAGACTGAAATGGCCGCACCTCGTTAATTTCCATCACTTTAATTTTCGTAACCCGGTTAATGTCCATATGTCGCCAGAACCAACGCCACCAAGGCCACCGCCAGCAAGCCGGCGAAGAAGCGGATCGCCTGATCGATTCGGTAGCGCGCATGAGTCGCCGCCACCACCGTCACCAACAACACCAGCACGGAAACCTTGGCCCAGAAAATCAGCCATCCCACGCCCGGGAAGAACGCCGGGCCCGAACCCCACGGCACAAACATCGCCACAAAAAGCGCGCTGTAGACGAGTAGTTTGGCCATCGAGGCGTACTTGAAGAGCGCCAGCTTCGGGCCGGAGTACTCCATGAGCGGGCCTTCCATCAATTCGGTTTCGGCTTCGGAGGTATCGAACGGCACGCGTTGCACGAATGCTTGGAATGACAGCAGAATCACGCCGAGCATCAGCGCGCCGGACCATGGGAATCCGCCAGTGGAATAAACGGAGCCAGTGAGCACCGAATCCAAGCGGAACGAATGCGCGTGGAGGGCGCCGACGACGATGGCGATCGCGAACAACGGTTCGAGCGCGATCATCGTCATCATCTCGCGGCTGATTCCGACGAGTGAGTACGTCGAGCCCGCCGCCAAGCCCGCGAGCAGAGTGCAGATTCCGCACAGCGTGAGCAAATAAATCAGTAGGATCACATCGCCCGCGCCGTTCAGAGGCGCGCGGAAGCCCATCGGCACCAGGCAAGCCGCCGTCAGCACCGACGCGAGCGCTAAATACGCCGCGAAACGCTGCATCGCGGGCGACTGGCCGGATTCGATGTCTTCCTTGCCCAGCAATTTCAATAAATCGAGATAGGGCTGGCGGATGGGCGGGCCTTGGCGCGATTGGATGCGCGCGGTGATCTTGCGCAGTATGCCTTGAAATAGCGGCGCCACCAGCAGCACGACGCCCACGTTCAGCGCCACGCCCACGATCGCCCAGATCAGGTGAAGATTCATGTTCGGTCCTAAGCTTTCTTTGCCCGCGTCAGCTTCAGCAATTCTTGCTGCGACCACACCTTCACGGCGCCGGAGCGCACGTCAATTGTTTCCAATCGATCGGTGCAGGAAAAGCACGGGTCGATGCTGCCGAGAGAAATCGTCATATCCGCGATCTGCTGATCCTTGATCATGGCCGGCACCGCTTGCAGGTTCTGATACGTCGGCGCGCGCACGCGCCAGCGGCGAGGATGATTGTTCTCGCCGGTGATCACGAAGTGATGGCTTTCGCCGCGCGGCGCTTCCACGGAAGACAAGCCCATGCGCCCCGCCGGCAAATCGTCCTTGATATCAAGCTGGATTGGCCCGGGCTCCATCTTGTCCAAGCATTGGCGGATGATGCGGATCGACTCGAACACTTCTTGGACCCGGACGAGCACGCGGGACCACACGTCACCGCCGTGCGCGGTGATTACGTCGAATTCGACGCGGTCGTACGCGGCGTAAGGATGATCGCGGCGGCAATCGATCTCCGCACCGGCCGCGCGCGCCACGGGGCCGAGCAGCCCCATATCTTTCACCAGTCTCAGATCCGCAACGCCGACGCCGGTGGTGCGCTTCTGAATGTTTTTATCTTTGCTGACGGCATCGACGACGGGCCGCCACTCGGCTTCGAGCTTATCGAGCACGTGACTCAGCTCGGTCTTCAATTCGGGAGTGATATCCCAGCGCACGCCGCCGATGACGCAGAGGCCGTAGGTTTTCCGGTTGCCGGTCATTTTTTCGGCGATCCACATGATCGGCTCGCGGATGCGGAAGCTTTGCATGAACAATGTGTCGAAGCCGACGATGTGGCAGGCCAAGCCGGTCCACAGTAGATGGCTGTGCAAACGCTCGAGCTCGAGCATGATCGTGCGGATATATTCCGCGCGCGGCGGCGGCTTGAGCGCCACGGCGTCTTCGACGGACTGCGCGTAGGCCACGCTGTGCACACAGCCGCAGATGCCGCAAATGCGCTCGGCCAGCATAGGAATGTCGTTGTAGCTGAGCACGGTTTCGGCGAGTTTTTCGATGCCGCGATGCGCCATGAAGCCGCGGTATTCGCAGCCGCGCACCATTTCGCCTTCGACGTAGAGGCGGAAATGCGCGGGCTCATCGAGCGTCGGATGGAATGGGCCGAAGGGCACGACCATGCAGCCTTCCGGAGGCTCGTCGAATGTGAGTTCGCGCGTGTCGTCGAAGCCTTCTGGAACTTGATTCCAGGGCACATCCTTGCGCAGCGGATGCATGCCTTCCGGCCAACCGTCGGGCAAAACCAGGCGCTTCATGTAGCGGTGGCCGACGGGCTCGATACCGACGAGATCGCGCATTTCGCGCTCGGCCCAACTGGCGGCGGGCACGACTTCGGTGATGCTGTCGATTCTTGGGGAAGCTGCGGGCACGTACACCAGGATGCTGCAGAGCACATGATCGCGATCGAATGCGAAATCGTGCGCGACCAGGAATTTTCCGGAGTACGGCCGATCGTCCGCGCCGATACTGATCACATAACGCGCGTCGAGATCGCGAAAGATGTAAAGGCAAACGGCCTTCACTGCGGAAGGCTCGATCACCACGAACAGGCGATTATCGGCGGGCAAATCGGCGCGCAAGATCGCCGAGCCGAATTTCTCTTTCAATTGATTGAGCCTATCGCGGGCGACCATGTCAGTGTTCTTTCCAGGCCGGCAATTTGCTGGCCTCGTGCCGCGGCGCTCCACCCAGCCAACCGAAGTAGCGCTTGATCTCGCCGTAGAAATTGTGGGCTACGTAGCGATAGGCTTCCGCCTCGTGCGCGTAGCCGCAGAGCCAAGGCGCGGCGGCGCGGCGCGATGAGGCGCCCACTCTGGAGATCGCGAACGCCACCAGGAACGTGACGCCGAGCACGGCGGCGAATCCCAGCGGCGCAAATTGCGCCACGCCGTTAAAGAACCCAATGCCGCGCACCGGATCGACGGTCATCGGCATCGTGCTCGCCATCAGCCCGCCGAGTCCGTCTTTGCTGGCATTCAGCGCGTGCTGAATCAGGCGGAACCCGATGGCCGGCACTACGCCGAGCGAAACGCAGGCCGCCGCCAGGAAAAGCTGCGGGGCCTGCATTTTCCAGCCGACTTCCAGACGGCCGCGGGCAGCGGCTTGATCGATGACTACTGTGCTGGCGCGCGAAAGAAAGCTCACGCCGAAGAACTTGATGAACGAAGCCAGGGTAAGCGCGCTGGTGAGAATGGCGATCACCGCGCACACGGCCAAAAAGCGCGCCGATCCGCTGCCGAGAATCGTGGCGACGTAGATCGTCCACTTGCTCGCGAAGCCGTTGAACAGCGGCACGCCGGAGATCGAGAAAGATGCGATCAGCGCGGTGATCGCGGTGAGCGGCATGAACTTCATCAAGCCGCCCATTTTGTTCAGGTCTTGCGTGCCGGTGGCGTGAAGCATCGAACCGGCGTTGAGGAAGAGCAGGCCCTTGAATAGACCGTGATTCAGCACGTGGAACAGCGCGCCGAAAAACGCGATCGTGGCGAACAACTGCGCGTTCGGGCCGGCAGCGGGCAATAGCGTCATGCACGCGCCGGTGCCCAGCAAGATGTAGCCGACTTGACCGATGCTGTGGAAGGCCAGCAGGCGCTTGGTTTGCTCCTGCTTGAGCGCTTGCATCGTGCCGGTGAAGAGCGTGATTGTGCCGAGCACCGCGACCAGGGTCCCCCATCTTGCGAGCGGATAGTGCGGCAGCGCGCTCAACGGCACGAGCCACAGGAAATAGCGCATCAGGCCGTACACGCCGGTCTTGATCATTACGCCGGAAAGCATGGCGCTGACGGGCGACGGAGCAGCAGGGTGCGCGTCCGGCAGCCAAACTTGGCCGAACGGCCACATGCCCATCTTGATTCCAAAGCCGATCAGAAAGAGCGCGAATGCCGCGGCTGCCGCGATAGGATTTTTCTCGAGCAGCAGCGGGAGGTTTCGGCTTACGGTATCGAAGTCATACATCAAGCTGGTGCTGCCGCGCGCCGCGGCGCCCGTCACGGCCAGCACTTCCGCGCCGACCATCGTAGAGGCGCAAGCGATCAGCATCATGATCAGGAATTTGTTGGCGGCCCAGACGTTCTGGCGCTTCTTGTACTCAAACCGGATGAGCGCATAGCCCGCGAGCGTCATCATCATCCAGAAAATGAAGAAGAACCACATCATGTCCGTCGTGCTGAGCAAGCCATACATGGCGGCGAGGAACAGCAGGAAGTACGGGTAGTAACGGGCCACGCCGTATTCCGTGTAATGCTTCATGTAGACGATGGAATAAAACGCGGCAGGCACGGCAATCACCGCAGCCAACAAAAGAAACGTCGCCGTTAGTCCATCCACGTGCAGCCGCAGCACGTAGCCGATGCCCGGCATCTGCCAGAATCGCTCCGATGCCGCCGACGCACCGAACAGCAACACTTTGCCGGCGGCGTAGAAAATCATCGCCGCGGTGGAGAGCGTGATGAAGAACCCAACCCAGCCCGCAAGGGTCTTGAAGTGCGAGACGGCGAGCGTGAGCAGCGCGCCCGCAACGCACAGCAGAATCGCGGAGACGACGGCTTCTTCCGGAGTCATCATGCGTTCACTTCCGTCATTGGCCGTGTGGCCGAGGGCTGTTCCCGCCGCTGCGGCGATGGCACGTCGCGCAGCAATTCAAAAAGCGCATTGAGAGTCGTCTCCATCGTTGCCGTGAGAGGCTGACCGGCGGCAAGCGATTCCGGCTGGACGCCCAAGAGCCACGCCTTCGTCGTGCCGTTCGCTTCCGCCCACTTCGCCAAAAGGCTGAGCGAAATTTTGTGCGTTGAGATTTGCGGGAACCGCGCGGCCATCTCGCCCGAGTTCAAGAAAACCACCGATCCCGGCGCGCCTCCAAACTCCACCGCGTCGAGAAAGACGAGGTGTTCGCAGCCAATTCCCTCAGGAATATCGTTGGATATTAAGTGTTCCGCCAGCCGCACGCCGAAACCGTCGTCACCGTAATCCGCATTGCCAAGGCCAACCAGACAAACATCGCCCGTGAGGCATTGCGTAAGTTGTTCCGCCAAATCGGGCATCAGATGTCCTCTCCCAGCGCCTTGATTTGCTGGTAGGTGAAAACGGGTCCATCGACGCAAACGTAGGCCACGCCGATGCAGCAATGCCCGCATTTGCCAACGCCGCACTTCATGTAGCGTTCTAGTGTCGAGACGATGTTCTTTTCGTCAAAACCCATCGCCAGCAAATCTTTGATCACGAAGCGGAACATGATCGGCGGGCCGCAGACAAACGCCATCGTGTTGTCCACGGGGACGTGCACGTCGGGCTCTTTGAAGAGGCTGCCCACGACGCCCACATGTCCTGTCCAGCCGCGGCCGTTGCGATCCACGGTGAGATAGCATTCGACGCCGGCCGATTCTTGCCACTCGCGGAGATTCGGCAGGTACATCAATTCCTTGGGAGTCTTTGCGCCGTAGAAAATCTGGATGCTGCCGTAATCTTCGCGATGGGCCAGGGCGTACACGATGCAGGAGCGCAGCGGAATCAACCCGATGCCGCCGGCGACGAAGACCAGATTTTTTCCGTAATACTCTTCCATCGGGAAGCCGTTGCCATAGGGGCCGCGCACGGCGAATTTGTCGCCGGCCTTGAGTTCGTGCAGCGCCGCCGTGCAACTGCCAACTTCGCGGATCGTAAAAAACGTTTCGGTCTCGGTAGGGCTGGGGGGAAGCGAGGCGGGAAACTCCCCTACCCCGAACAGCGAGACCTGTGCAAACTGGCCCGGCCGAAATTGCCGAAACGCCTGCTGCTCTGCCGGATCTTCAAACCGCCAGTAGAACGTCTTGACCTCAGGAATATCGGTCACGACGCGGTCGAGGACAGCGACCTTCGGCAGATAGACGTTTTCAGTGTGCGATGGGCTCATTCTGTTCCAACTCCGATGTCGCGCGGCGGATCATCTCCACCACGCTGGGCATCCCAACATCGCCGTGGCAAACCGCGGCGCATCGCCCGCAACCGACGCAGGCCATCGAAAGCTCGCGCTGGATAAAGTAGTGCGCAAGCTTGCGGAAAAATCGCCGATTGCGGCGGTCGTGCACCGCGCGGCGCGGATTGAAGCCGCCGGCCATGCGCGTGAATCCGCCGAGCGCGCAGGAATCCCAGATGCGCACGCGCTCGATCTCGGTCGGGCTCAGTTGGCGGTCCGCGACGGTGAAGCAAGTGCAGGCGGGGCAAACGTAGGTGCAGCCGCCGCACTCCAAACAGCGATTTCCGATCTCTTCCCACGTCTTCTCAAGGATTTTGCCTTGGGTCACGTAGCGGACCGTGGCAGAAAACCAGCTGGTGGTCAGCTTGAAACCTTTGCGCACGTCTTCGAGGATGCTGTGCCGCTTGGCGACGTGCGCCGCCGTTCCTTTTTTGAAGATCGCATGGGAGAACAGCGCTTCCCCCGCAGGCGTGCCGGCTACCGCGATGAACTCGTCGCCTAGATCCATAAGCTGCAGATCGAAGTGATCCTTGGCCGCGGGCCCAGTGTCGCTGCACAGGCAAAAACATTCATCGGAGACGTCGCGGCCGAGTTCGGTGCAAACCATGTTCACGAGGAAAAGATTCTTGCGGTGCTTTTCGTAGTAGGGATCGCAGAAATCGCGGCCGAGATAGAAGCGATCCAGGTGATCGATGCCCGCGACGTCGCAGGAGCGAATGCCGAAGATGGCGCGCTTGGGCTCTTCGTACGTCGGTTCGATGCGTATGCTGCCGTTGTTTTTGCGGATTTTCAGCAGACGCTCGATGGGCGGAAACACGAATCGCTTCGGCGGATAAAAGGGATTGGCCAGATGAATCTGCACGTCCTCGCGATTGTCGTCCGTCACCGTATCGAAGTACGAGTCCCGACCGTGCCCGCAAAACGGCGCCACTACCTCGTAACCTTGCTTGCGAAGCAAGTCCACAATCTTCAGCACATCGGCGCGGGCAAGGATGCGGGCTTTCATGCCGCCTCCTTTTCCACGCGTACCGCTACCAGGTTGCTGCCGTCGCCAATCGCACCCAGAATTTTCTTTTCCAGATCGTGCAGGAAGTAGGGGACGAAAATCGTGCCACTTCTAACTTCCGGCGTTACGCGCGCCGTGGTTGCCGCGCAGGCTTTCGGCGTGCAAATCTTGATCTTCTGGCCATCGGAAATGCCGAGCTGTTTGGCGTCGCCGGTGTTCAGCTCAACGAATCCTTCGGGATAATCGAGCAATAGGATTCGATATTCGCGCTTGAGCGTTTCGCTGTGGCGGATCAAAACGTTGTGATCCCAGTAGTAGATCGAGTTCCCGAAGACCAGCGTGAACGGCAGGCCCTTCACGGCGGGAGCGATCTGTGGCTTTGCAACCGGCACGAAAGTGAAGCGCGAAGTGTCGCCATCCGCGAAAAGATGTGGCGTGCCCAAAGGATGGTCATTCGTGCATGGCCACTGCCGGCCGTAATCGCGCGCCAGATTGTCGTGGTTCGCGGCGCTATAGAAGGGCACGACCCTGCAGATCTCTTCCATCACGTCGGAAGCCGATTCGTAACGCCAATTTGCGCCAAGCAATCGCGCGATGTCCGTGAGTTGCTCCCATGCAGGCTTTGGCCCGGGCGGCGGCTCGATCACTTGCTCCGCCAACTGGATGCGCCGCTCGGAACTGGTGAACGAGACGCGCTCTTCGCCGAATGCCACCGTTGGCAGGACGACGTGAGCGCACTTGGCCGTCTCGTTCATGAATAAGTGCTGCACGACGATGAAATCGAACTGCGGCAGAAAACTGGCGGCATCGCCGAACGAGCCTGTCCCGACGGGATCGTAGCGGCACAGCCAGAGCCCTTTCACCTTGCCTTGGCCCTGGTCGGTGAGGATGGTTCGCGCGTCGCGTCCTGGAGTTGAGGGGACCTTGGCTTTCCACGCCGTCTCAAAGGAAGCTCGAGCAGCGACATCGGCGATCGGCCGGTAACCGGGCAGGCGATCGGGCAGCATGCCCATGTCGCAGACGCCGAGCAGGTTGTTCTGCTCGCTCAGTGCGTAGATACCGGCGCCGGGCTTGCCCAGGTTGCCCGTCAGCAGAGCCAGATTCACGATCGCGCGGATGCTGTATTCCGGACGCGATTCCGTGCTCGCGGAATAGAGCAGGGCCGCGGCGCGCGCGCGGCCATAGGCCAGCGCTGCCGCTTCGATCAAATCAGCGGAGACGCCGCAGGCTTCCGCCACTTGCAGAAGATCGTATTCCCGCGCTTGCGCAAGAAATTCTTCGTAGCCGCGGCAGCGGGCCTTGATGAATGCCAGATTCATCAGCCCGCGGTCTTGGATCACCTTGGCCATCGCGCCGTAGAGCAAAGTCTTGGTGCCCGGTTTGATTTGAAGAAAGATATCGGCGCTTTCCGCCACGCGATGCCGGCGCGTATCGATCACCACGAGCTTTGCGCCATTGAGCTTTGCGCGAAGCACCACTCCGCCGATTGTCGGCAGTTGGCGCGCCAAGTCCACGCTGTCCACCACGATCACTTCGCTGCGCGCCAACTCCTCGATGGAGTTGGTGGTGGCCGGTGCGCCGATCATTTCTAGCAGGACGTCGATCGAGTTGTTGCAGTACACGCCGGTGCCGTGGTCGACGTTGTTTGTGCCGACCACGGCGCGCGCGAGTTTCTGGAGGAGGTAGGCTTCTTCGTTCGAGCAGCGCGGCGAATTCAGAAACGCCAGCGCATCCGGTCCGTGCTGGTTGCGGATCTCTTTCATGCGCGTGGCGATATAGCCGAGCGCTTCGCTCCAAGTCACCTCGCGCAATTGCCCGCTCTTTCGCAGCAGGGGAGTTTTCAGCCGGCCGGGCGAATTGGCCACCTCATGGACATGCCATCCGCGCACGCACAGCCGCCCCTGATTTGTCGGGTGCGAACGGCTGGGGTAAACGCCAACGATTTGATTGCCCGAGGTCTCGAGGTAAAGGCCGCAGCCCACCCCGCAAAATGTGCACGTGGTTAGGCGATGCGCCATGCGCCCCTCTCTTGCACATGGCGAGCAGACGTCACAGCAGCGATGGAGCGCACGTCAATGAATTTGGACAGGAGTACAGCGAGAGGCAGAACGGTTGCAACCTGGAACCGTTGATGGGAGGACATGGGCATTGAGACCCACCCCCAAGCTGCCATCATTCCGAAAGTGGGGCCCTAAGGATGTGACCCACGTCACGACTCTTTGTGTCGGAGGGCACACGCGAACCAGTGGCCATTTTCTCTGTGAACTTCCTGGGAAGGGACCTGCTTGACAAGTACGGCGGATTCTTCCAAGATTGCCATAGGCGAACAAAAAGCGAAAACAAGAGAGCGCCGATTTCCCCCTCTCTCGCCGCTGCTATGGCCATGGCTCAAAACCTTTCCGCGTTGCGATCGAAACTCGAAGCGGCTCTGGCCGGACGCATTCCCGCGCCTTTTGCGGTTCGCGACCGCAATCTTTTCCAGATGGTTTCCGCGGGCGTAGCCGAGATCGATTTTCTGGCCGGAGGCTTGCCACGCGGCGGGCTGACAGAAATTTATGGCCCGTTCTGCTCCGGCCGGACGAGTTTGCTGCTCTCTGCTTTAGCGTCGCGCACAACCACAGGCGAGGTGTGCGCTCTGGTGGATGGATGCGATGCCTTCGATCCGCATTCGGCAGAAGCCGCCGGCGTGGAATTGAAAAAGCTGCTGTGGGTGCGCTGCCGGAATCTGGACCACGCCATCCGCGCCACGGATTTGCTCTTGCAGGGCGGCGGATTCAGTTTGGTAGCGCTCGATCTGAGCGATATTGCATGGAAAACCATGCGACACGTGCCGCCGCACGTTTGGTTTCGTCTGCGGCGCGCGGTGGAAAACACGCCGACGATTCTGATTCTTCTGAATCGGGAGTCGCAGGCGAAGACGTGCGCCTCGCTGGTGCTGCGCCTGGAAGCCGAGCCTACGTGCCGGATCACGATGCCGGAAACGTGCGATCCCAGTTTTTTTCGAAATTCGGTTTCATGTCTGTTCGATGGATTTGAGGTGCACGCCGAACGGATTCGTTCTCGCGTGCAATCCGTCACGGGCGCATCGGGTGCGTGCTCTACTTGGAGCCCGCCAGAATTTTATGGCGATGGCCCGGTTGCGGTGATCGCAGATGGCAGGACGTCAACTTTTAAAACCAAAGCCCTTTGGAGTTACTTCAGCCGCGTACGTAGTGGCCCAGCCGCACCATGAGGAGCGAACGCGTTTCGATGCGACCGAGTCTTTATGGTTTTTGCCTCTATTCACGTTCCCGATTTCATGTTGCAGGCCGTGGTGCGCGCCGAGCCGCATCTTCACGGGCGCGCCCTGGTGCTTATCGACGGAGCCGCGCCGCTAGAGATTGTTGTGGCGGCCAGCGAAGCCGCCGCGCGCGCGGGAATTCGGCTCGGCATGGCGAAATCTCAGGTGGAGCAATTCCACGGCGTTGAAATTCGTCATCGTTCCAGTTCGCAGGTCCGCGCGCAGGAAAAATCCGCGCACGCGGCCTTGCTCGATCTGGGGTGGTCGTTTTCGCCGCGTCTGGAAGATGTAGCGCCGGACACAATTGTTTTAGAACTGGCGGGCCTCGAGTTGCTTTGCAGTTCTGAGGAAAATAGCGCAAATCAATTGGCGCGATGCGCTTGCGGCCTGGGCTTCACGGCAAACGTCGCGATCGCCGCCGAGATCGAATCTTCCATCATCGCGGCGCGCGGTTTTTCGGGGATCACGTTGATACCCGCGGGCCAGGAATCGGAACGCTTGGGCCGGTTGCCCGTCGAGGCGCTTTCGCCGTCCGCGGAGCTTCGCGAAACATTGGAACGCTGGGGAGTGCGCACTTGCGCGGCGCTGGCCGCCTTGCCCGTTCTGAATTTGTCGGAGCGATTGGGACAGGAAGGCGTGCGGCTGCATGCATTGGCTCGCGGCGAAAATGCGCGCGCGCTGATTCTTGCCGAACCGGCCGCCTTTTTCGAGGAAGAGATGGAACTCGACGACGCCGTGGCGGAGCTGGAGCCGCTGGCGTTTGTGCTCGGGCGGCTGCTCGATCAATTGTGCGCGCGCTTGAATGCGCGCGCCCTTGCCGCGCAAACGATCCGGCTGCGATTCGATCTGGAACGTTCCCCCGAAAAAAACATCCGGACTCTGGAGGGAAACTCCCGCCAGAAGGCCGGCCCCCCGATCAATGAAAAAAGCTATGAAAAAAGCCTGGCGCTGCCTTTGCCGATTCGCGATTCCAAAATGCTACTGCGATTGCTGCGCTTGAAACTGCAAGCCGATCCGCCATCGGCGCCGATTTGCAAAGTTGTGATCGCCGCCGATCCTGCGGCGCCGCGCACGACGCAAGGAGGATTGTTTCTTGCGGGCTTTCCCGATCCCGAAAAATGGGAGCTGATGTTTGCTCGCCTGGCGAATTTGGTGGGCGAAGCGAATGTCGGCTCGCCTGAACTGATGGATACGCATCGTGAGGGCGAATTTCGGATGGACCGGTTCGCCAGTGCTTTGAAAGAGGCGGATCTTACGCGAAACAGGAAGCGCGTGCCGGAGAAAAAGAATGACTGTGCATCGCGCACACAAGAGCCGGTGACGGCGCTTCGCGTTTTCAGGCCGCCTTTCGCGGCGAAAGTCGAGTTGCGAGAAGGATGTCCGGCACGCATTGTGTTTTGCGGCGTGCGCGCGGAAGTGATCGCTACCTCCGGCCCGTGGCGCACTTCCGGAAACTGGTGGGGAGAAGGCGTTTGGCAGCACGACGAGTGGGACGTCGAGATTCGTTGTGAGTCGACGGGCAATCGCGTTGCTGTTGGCGATGGGCTCGCGCACGACGCACGCGAGCAAAATGACGGCGCGCATTCCGAAGCGACTCTGCGCGACGGGATGTATCGCATTTATTACGACGGCTTGCGCCGAAGTTGGTTTGTGCGCGGAGTCTACGATTGAAGTACATCGAATTGCACGCGCGTTCGGCTTTCAGTTTTCTCGAAGGGGCTTCGCTGCCCGAAGCGCTGGCCGCGGAATGCGCGCGGCATGAAATGGGCGCTATGGCGTTGCTCGATCGCGACGGCGTGTATGGCGCGCCGCGATTTTATCTGGCCGCGAAAAAGCTATCGTTGCGGGCGCATATCGGCGCGGAGGTTACTTCGGCCGGCGGTTGGCGCTATCCGTTGCTCGTGGCGTCACGCGAAGGATACCAAAACCTTTGCCGCCTGATTACGCGCATGAAGTTGCGCGCGCGAAAAAACGAAGGCCACGTGAAAGAGGAAGAGTTCCTCGGCAACTCCGCAGGCTTGATCTGTCTGACGGGCGGCGAAGAAGGGCCGCTGGCGCACGCGCTCGCGCACGGAGGAATCGCCAGCGGAATCACATGTGTTACGTGGTTTGCGGAAATTTTTGGCCGCGAAAATGTTTACATCGAATTGCAGCGCCATTTTTCGCGCGATGAAGAGGCGCGCAACCAAGCGGCGCTCGGGATCGCGCGAACTGTGCGCCTGCCTGCGCTGGCGACGAATGGCGTTTGCCACGCGCTGCCGAACGAAAGAGAAGTGCTGGATGTTTTTACTTCTCTGCGCCATCACCGCACACTGGCCACGGCCGGCCGCCTGCTCACTCGCAACGACGAGCGCCATTTGAAATCGCCCGCGGAGATGATTCGTTTGTTTCGCGATCTTCCCGAAGCGATCGCCAACACCGAGGCGCTTTCCTCTCGCCTGGAATTCACGCTGAAAGATTTGGGGTATCAATTCCCGAAATATCCCGCTCCTGGCGGCGCATCGGAAATGCAATTTCTTCGTGCGCGCACGCGCGAAGGCATGATCGCGCGCTATGGCTCCGATGATGAAAAAGCGCGGCGGCAAATGGAACGCGAGCTGGCGTTGATCGAGAAACTTGCGCTGGCCGGATATTTCCTGATCGTTTGGGACATCGTCCGTTTTTGCCGCGAGAAAAATATCTTGGTGCAAGGGCGCGGCTCGGCCGCCAATAGCGCGGTTTGTTATGCGCTGGGGATCACCGCGGTCGATCCGGTGAAAATGGATTTGCTGTTCGAGCGATTTCTTTCCGAAGAGCGCGGCGAATGGCCCGATATCGATCTCGATCTCCCCAGCGGAGATCAGCGCGAACGCGTCATTCAATACGTTTATGAACGCTACGGAAAATTGGGCGCGGCGATGACCGCCAACGTGATCACCTACCGTGGCCGTTCGGCGGCGCGCGAAATCGGCAAAGTGCTGTCATTCGAGTCCGGCGCGCTGGAGCGCCTGACGAAGCTCGTGGGAAGCTGGGGATATAAAGATGCCGATGAAACGCCCGATCGACAATTTCGCGAGGCCGGTTTCGATCTTCGCCATCCGCAAGTCCGCAAATTTTTCGATCTCTGGCGGACGATTCAGGATCTGCCGCGCCATTTGGGGCAGCACTCCGGCGGAATGGTGGTGTGCCAGGGCCAATTGGATTCGGTGGTGCCGCTGGAACCGGCGACGATGCCGGGCCGCGTGGTGGTGCAGTGGGACAAAGAAGATTGCGCCGACATGGGCATCGTGAAAGTGGATTTGCTCGGCTTGGGGATGATGTCTGTGCTGGAGGAATCGCTACAAATTATTCGCGACGATTATGGCGAAGCCGTGGATTTGGCGCGCCTGCCTGCCGGCGATCCCGCGGTTTACGACGCGCTGCAAAAGGCGGACACCGTCGGCATGTTTCAGATCGAAAGCCGCGCGCAGATGTCTTGCTTGCCGCGTCTTCGGCCGAAATGTTTTTACGACATCGTGGTGCAAGTGGCGATCATTCGCCCCGGGCCGATCGTCGGCAAAATGGTGAATCCATATTTGAAGCGCCGGCAGGGGCGCGAGCCGCCGAACTGTTTGCATCCTTCGCTGGAGGCCGTGCTGGCCCGCACGCTGGGAGTGCCGCTATTTCAAGAGCAGTTGCTGCGCATGGCTATGATCGCCGCCGGATTCACGGGAGGCGAAGCCGAAGAATTGCGCCGCGCCATGGGTTTCAAGCGCTCCGAACTGCGCATGAAGCCGATCGAGGAAAAGCTGCGCGCGGGAATGACACGCAATGGAATCGCCGGCGAAACGCAAAATGCCATCGTGCAATCCATCGTGTCCTTTGGGCTCTACGGTTTTCCCGAATCGCACGCGGCGAGTTTCGCGTTGCTGGCTTACGCCAGCGCTTATTTGAAATGCCATTATCTGGCGGCGTTCACGGCGGCGCTGCTGAATAACCAGCCGATGGGCTTTTACAGCCCCGCCGTGCTTATCAAGGATGCGCAGCGGCACGGCCTGCGCGTGAAACCGATCGATGTGATCTGCTCGGATTGGCTTTGCACACTCGAAAAAGATCGCCAGGATTTTGCCGTGCGGCTCGGCTTGCGATACGTCAAAGGCTTGTCCGCCGGCGTGGGCGCGGAGATTGTGCGCCAGCGCGGCATTCGCGCATTTACCGGCATCGATGATTTGAAATTGCGCGTCCCGGCGATACCGAAATCCGAATTCACGGCGCTGGCGGAAGTGGGCGCGCTCAATTTCATAGCCGGCCACGGCGCATTTCATCGTCGCGACGCTTTGTGGCAAGTGGAGCGCGCGGCGCGCCGCGCGGGGCCGTTGCTCGAAACGCTGGAAGAAACGCGAGGACTAGAGGACGGCGGCGATGCGATGGTTTCCTCCGCGGCGGCAGCCTCGCCCTTATCGCCGATGACAGTCGAAGAAAGAGTGATCGCCGATTTTCGCGGCACGGGTCTCACCGTGGGTCCTCATCCGATGGCCTATCGGCGCGCGCAAATCAAACAGCAAGGCATTCGCGCCGCGTGCGAGCTTGGCAGTCTTAAAGACGGTGCGCGCGTACGCATTGCCGGGTCCGTGATCGCGCGGCAGCGCCCCGGCACGGCCAAGGGTTTTGTGTTTTTGAGTCTTGAAGATGAAACCGGGATCGCCAACGCCATTCTTACGCCACAAGTTTTCCGCAAAAATCACGCGGTTGTTGTCGAGCAGCAATTTTTGGTGATTGAAGGCCAACTGCAAAATCAGGAGGGCGCGATTTCGGTGAAGGCCGAAGCGGTTTGGCCACTTTCCGTTATGCGCGTGGAATCCGATTCGCACGATTTTCACTAGAAGCTATGTTTCGATGGAAACGCGCGCTGCCGCTAACGATCGGAATCGAAAATCGCCATGGCTTCCATCTCAATCAGCAGATCGGGCCGGCAGAGGATGGCCTGAATTCCCGTGGATGCGGGCAATGGATCGAGCCCCTGCTCTTTGAAGAACTGAGTGCGAATTTCATTGAAAGCCGCATAATCGCGCTCGATATCTCGCAGGTAGCACGTGGTGCGGACGATGTCCTTCCAGGTAGCACCTTCGGCTTCCAGCAAGGCCGTGATGTTGCGATAGGTGCGCCAAGTCTGCGCGCGGAAATCGCCCTCGTGAACCGTCGCGCCGTTTTCGTCGACACTCGCCGTGCCTGAAATCAGCAGAATCGTGACGCCCTTGATGTCCAGCCGCATGGCTCGCGAAAAAGACGATGGCTTCTGGTAATCGTACGCTTCGTTCAGAACTTCGGGAGCGCAGACGGCTTTCTTCTGCACCAGGCCCTTGCTTTCACGGGTGAGTGCTGCGGCGTCAACGGTCGCTTCTGGTGACTTCATCGAGTTCCCCTTTTTTCAAGTTGCGTTCAAGCGATATCAATGAGGCGCGGAACTGGTGACAGTTTCCAGCGGCCTGTGGATCGGATAGCCGTCTGGATCTTTGCCGCGCACGCGCCGCCACCAAACCTGGAATGTCGGCAGGTTGATCGTCACGATGAACAACTTCCGAAGTTGGCCCTCAGGACAGTTCAGCGGCCGCACGCCGTGCCAGGAGTGGTCCGTGCGCTCGAACAGAAGGCTCTGGTTGCCTCGCGCATCCAGCGATGCCGCAATCTTGAACTGATCGAAATCAGGAGCGGAATGCGCGCGGAAACGTTTTTCGTCGTCCAGGATCAGGATTTGGCCGCCCCAATCCCCTTTCCAGTCCTCTTCCGTATTGAAATAGAAGATGTGCGTGCCGCGCTTGCGCATGGCGTCGCAGTGCGGAGAGACGCCGCAGCCCTGCCAGGCGTAGTACCACTCCATAGTCGGAATGATTTGCGAGTTCGGCTCAAGACCCAACATGCGGCGCACGAACGACTGGTAGTAGTCACCTTGCAACTCGGCGAGAAACTCGCGCCACGGCTGCGCCAACTGCAGGGCCGGGTGGTAATGCAGAATGGAGCGGTCGTGGTAGCCCTGGCCATACGCGCGCTTGATGCCCACTCGCTTTTGGAATTGATCGATATTGGGAAGGTTCTCACGAAGGGTCTGGAATCCCTCCTCTGTCAGCGTGTCCTGAATGCTGATCCAGGGATACGGAGGCGTGGAGCGATAGGATTCGTGCGAAATCGCGTCGATGATGTCGTGATTGAGGTACTTCATGATTGTCCTCACGCAGCTTGATGCTGCTCGCCAATTTCGACTTTAGCTCGATAGGCATTCTCGTCCGGCCCGAGTGGGAAAATAAGGGCACAGATCACAAGCGCATGTGACGAACGTCACGCTTGTGGCTATTCGCGCGGTTTCGGGAGATTTGGGAGGGGGTGCTCGGCGGGGCCGGCGTGCGCTCAGCGCGGTTCAGCGCTCTTATCGACGATGCTTGGCGAGATGGGACTGAACCGTGGTCGCTGCCGATGTCCGCGCCTTGGCGGGCGCCGAATTCCACCGCGGCAATTCGCGGCGGCCCAACAGAGCTTCGGCCGCCCACGCGCCGAGATAGGTGGAGAGCGCAACGCCGTGGCCGCAGTAGCCGCCCGCCACGATGGCGCGCTCGCTGAGCGGATGGCGTCCGAAAATCGGTTGCCAATTCTCCGTCAGCAGAATCGGTCCGCCCCAGCGATGCGCGATCGAAATTTTGCTGGCGGCGGGATGCAAATTGCGGACGCGAGTCTCCAACTGATCGAGAAGAGTTTTGGTTTTTCCTTTCTCCACGGACAAGCGATGCAAATCCCGCCAATCGTGCGCTTCCACCAAGCCGCACCCGAAAATCGCGGCGTTGCTGCGCAGCAGGCGGCCCCAGAGGTAAGGGAAATCCACGGTGTAGAACGGCTTTCGCGAGGCGAGTCCGAGCGCATCGATCTGCTGCTCGGCAAGCGGGGCGGTGGCAAGCGCCAGGGTGAGCTTAGGCGTGGTGATCTCGATGAGCGCGCTCAATTCGAGCGACAGCGCGTTTGTGGCGATCAGCGCGCGCTCGGCGTGGATTTCGCGCCCGCCGGTGGTGATGTGAAGCGGATCTTCAAACGCGATCTCATCCACTCGAGCGTTCTCAAAAATCAATGCTCCGTGATCCTGCGCCGTTCGCGCAACGCCGCTGATCAGCTTGCCGGGATCGATCGTGCCGCCTTCAACTTCTCCCGTGACACGCAGCTCTCCCGAATCGGACCAGGCGATCGGCGAATCCTTTCGGCCGCCGGAACGCGCGATTTCCCATGTGCCAGTGAGCGCAAGATCGCAATCAACACGCAGAGTTTGCAGAATCTCGCGGAAGCCCTTCAGCACATCGCCGAGCCCGGGCATGTCGCCGGCGGCTGTTTCGGAAAGCGCCACACCGCCGGTGCGGCCACTTGCGCCCGCGCCGATAGATTCCGCCTCCAGCACGGCGACGCTGCGATCCGGGGCGATGTGCCGAAGCCATGCGGCTGCGGCGAGTCCGGTGAAGCCGCCACCGACAATCGCGACGTCCACGTTTGAAGGAATCGAATGAGGCGCGGCGTGAAAATCAATCTTCCACGGCGATTCTCCCCAGGGATGCATAATTTCCGCCATGATTCACGCGCCGGCTTGCGGCCTTGAACGAAACTAGCATAATCTGCCGGAACTATGCAGTACACGGATTCTCGGGTAGACTTTCCCCCGATCCGCCTGAATAGCGCTTCGTATGCCGACTTCAGCCTCGAGCCAGAACGTCATCCACTTAGTGAACGTCTCCAAGGACTATGGAGACGGCGAAACGGTGCACGCCCTTCGGCATCTCGACCTTTCGGTCGCGCAAGGCGAGCGCGTCGCGGTGATGGGACCTTCCGGTTCCGGAAAATCGAGCCTGCTGAATTTGATTTGCGGATTGGACGAGCCCACCTCCGGTTCCGTACAAGTGGCGGGCGTCGAGCTATCGAAGCTGAACGACGATGCGCGCACGCGGCTGCGGCGCGAAAAAATCGGCATGATTTTTCAGACCTTCAATTTGCTGCTCACGCTTACGGCGCTTGAAAATGTTGCCCTGCCGCTGCGATTGCAAGGCGTGCGTAAGCGCGAAACCGACGCCCGCGCGCTGGCGATGCTCGAACGCGTCGGCCTGAAGCATCGCATCGGTCATCGTCCCGACGAACTTTCCGGCGGCGAGCGCCAAAGAGTTGCAATTGCCCGCGCACTGATTTTCAATCCCCCGGTTCTTCTTGGCGACGAGCCGACGGGCAACCTCGATTCGGCGACGGGCGAGGAGATCCTCTGTCTTCTCGATGAACTGCATCGCGAATTTAACAGCACCCTGCTGCTAGTGACCCACAACGAACTGGCCGCCAGCTATTGCGACCGCATCCTGACGCTGCACGACGGCCAAATCGTCAAATCGGAACGCTCCACGCGGCGCGGCCCCGAGGCCGGCTAATGCTGCTTGCGCTGTGGTTGATCACGCGGAGGCAATGGCGTGGGCACCGGATTCGCGTCGTGCTCACGACGTTGGGCATCGCTCTGGGTGTCGCCGTCTTCTTTGCGATCCGCACCGCCAACGGCGCGCTGCTCGATTCGCTGAAACTCACCGTGGAAAAAATGGCCGGAAAAGCCACGCTGCAAGTCACCGCCGGCGAATCCGGATTTTCCGAGCAAGTGTTGGACACGGTTCGCGCCACGCCGGGCGTGCAGATTGCGGAGCCTGTAATCGAAGTCGATGCGCACACGACTTTCCCCGGCGAAGGAAACCTATTGGTGATGGGAGTGGACACCACCGGCGACCAGGAGTTGCGGGACTACGAATTCGATCGCTCGCAAACCGAAATCGTGGACCCGCTGACGTACCTGGCACAGCCGGCCTCGATTTTGCTTTCGCGCACATTTGCCGAGCGGCACGGATTGAAAATCGGAGACACGCTGCCGTTGTTCACTTCGATTGGCCGAAAAGATTTTACGGTGGAAGGAATTTTCAAACCCGTGGGCATCGGGGAAATCTTCGGCGGAAACATCGCCGTGATGGACGTCTATTCGGCGCAAGTTGTTTTCGGGCGCAGCCGCAAATTCGACCGAATCGACGTGATGAATTCGCCCGGCGTTCCGATCGACACGCTACAACAGCGTCTGCAGGCGCAATTTCCGGCCGGAATTCAAATCGAGCGTCCGGAAGCTCGCGGGCAGGACCTGGACAACGCGGTCGGCGCGCTGCGCGTCGGGATGCAGATCACCAGTTTCATCGCGCTGCTTGTGGGCGTGTACATCATTTTCAATTCGTTCACCATCGCCGTGAATCAGCGCTGGAAAGAAATCGGCGTCCTGCGCGCTATCGGAGTAGAAAGCCGGAACGTCAATCGCATGTTCCTGTTCGAAGCGCTGGTGATGGGCGTGCTGGGCTCGCTCGGCGGGGTCGCGGGCGGCTACGGCATTGCGGCTGCCGCGGCCAAGATGATGGGATCGATCGCCGGAGCCATTTACGGAGTTGTGTCAGCGCCGGCGCAAGTTCACTGGGAGGCCCAAGGGGCGCTGGCCGCGCTGGCGCTCGGGATTGTCGCATCGCTGCTAGGAGCGTGGTTCCCGGCGCGCTCCGCCTCGCACCTTGATCCCATCCTGGCGCTGCACAATGTGGAAACCCGCGGTCAGGAACGCGTGCTGGGATGGGGCCGCGTCGCCGTCGGCCTTTGCCTGGCCGCCAGCAGCGTGATCTTGATTTCCAAGTCTCCGCCGCACGTGGGCAATTTGTGGCCGTTCGCCTACGCGGGGCTGATGCTGCTCGGTCTCACGGCACTTTTGCCGATCATGGTTCGCTCCATCGCGCGCGCGCTGCGCCCGGTCATGGATTGGGCGGGAGGATCAGAAGGCACACTCGCGATTGATTCGCTGATCCAGGCGCCGCGTCGCAGCTCAGCGACCGTCGGCGCACTGATGGTGGGATTGATGTTCGTTTTTGGGACGGCCGCCTACATCCAGAGCATTCGCCACGTCATGGATCGGTGGATGAACCAGATGCTCAATTCCGATTTGATTGTGGCCACTTCAACGACGCTGCGCAGCTCGACGTACCACTTCAGCGAAGAACTCGGCCAGCACATCGCGCAGATCCCCGGTGTGAAGCACGCGGAAAATGTGCGCTTTACGTCCATAGCGTTTCGCGGCGATTCCTCAGCGTTGATTGCGATCGGGATGCAGGATTTCCTGGCGCGCGCAGGCGATGCGGTTGAAGACGCCAATAAGAAAACCGCGAGCCAGAAACTCATCAGCGGCCAAGGCGTGCTGACCTCTCGCAATTTCGACACTCGCTGGGGAGTTGGCGTGGGCGACCGCCTGGACATCGACACGCCCACCGGGCCGCTGGAATTGCCGATCGTCGGCATCGTGGACGATTACCGCTCGGAAAAAGGCACGATCTTCATGGATCGCGCTCTTTACAAGGAACACTGGAAGGACGATGCCGTGGACTTCGTCGACGTCGATCTTTATCCCGGCGCCGATCCGGCCGCCGCCAAACAAGCGATCGAGCAGCTCACGTCGGGCAACGTGCAGGCGTTTGTTTATACCAACGCCAGTTTCAGGAAGTGGATCTCGGGACTCGTGGACCAGTTTTTTTCTCTCGATTACATGCAACTGGTCGTGGCCGTAGTGGTCGCGATGATCGGCATCGTCAACACATTGATTATTTCCGTGGCCGAACGGCGCCGCGAAATTGGAATCGTTCGTGCGATTGGCGCGCTGCGTTCTCAGGTGCGCAAGATGGTGCTGCTCGAAGCGGTGGCTATTTCAGTGATCGGAGTGATCGTCGGCGCTTTCGCCGGTGTGCTGGATACGCTGTTCATGACGCACACCCAGTCCGT
The DNA here is from genome assembly GCA_050014395.1 of Candidatus Acidiferrales bacterium. Classification (GTDB taxonomy): domain Bacteria; phylum Acidobacteriota; class Terriglobia; order Acidiferrales; family UBA7541; genus DASPOJ01. The sequence continues at coordinate 32,573 of JBEKDK010000035.1, forward strand.
GATAGCAGCGGGGTTCAGCGTGCCGTTTTATTTTCCCTGGAGCTTGATTGCTTGGACGCTACCCATCGTAGTCTTCGCGTCTCTGGTGGCCGGATGGTGGCCGGCGCGACGCGCGGTACGGATGCAAGTGATTGAGGCCATCGGCGGTGAATAAATCCGGCGCAGTCCGCATCGAAGGGAGGCTGCCCATGCCGCGACGCTCAACTTTGCGGCTCTCGCTAATTTTGTCAACCGCGCTGCTGATTCCAGCTCTCGCCGCACCCATGCCCCAGGCCGCTCCGGACGCCACGAAAATCATGCAAGGCGTCTACCAACAAAATTCCAGCCGCGATATGACGTTGAAGGCCACACTCGACGTTTACGACAAGCAGGGCCAAACGTTGCGGAAGAAATTCGTTCTGCTGCGCGTGGGCTCGCTGGGCGACGGCAAGACGCTGGTGCGTTTCACGGATCCCAAGGAAGTGCGAGGCGTCGAATTGCTTTCGATCAACCAGCGCGGCGTGAATGACCGTCAATATATTTACATTCCAGCGACCGACCGCGTGCGCAGCGTCGCGCCGCGCGAACGCTCTGAGCGCTTCGTGGGCAGCGACTTCACTTACGAAGATATCGGCGAAGATCCGCTGGAAGATTTTACCTATCGCCTGCTGAGCGACACAGAAACTATGGAGGGCCACAAAACATTCAAGATCGAAGCCACGCCGGTCTCCGCGGATCGCTCGCAGTACAAATTCATCTACTACTGGGTTTTTCAGGACGTTCCATGCGTCGTGAACGCGGAAATGTACGATCAGGATGGCCACATGGTGCGCACTCTGCACGCCACCCAGCTGAAAAAGGAATCGGGCATTTCGGGCTTCCGGCGTCTCGAGGTCACGTCCGTCGCCGACGGCACCCACACCGTGCTCACCATTGACGAAGCCCACTTCAACACCGGTTTGAGCCCCGATCTCTTCACGCCGGATGCTTTGGGAAAGCCGGCCGCCGAGATTCCCGGTTCCAGCGAGCCAGCGAGTCATTGACCGTTTAGATTTGTCGCGGGCGCCAACAAGCGGGAAAGAACATTCACTTCGTTGATCGTCAGGCGGCCGCAACGAATATCGTCCGCGCAACTAATGATTAGGCGCTATGCTGTTGCTTCGTTCAGAATGCCGTTGGACTGCTCGGGAGAATTCGCGAACAATTGGGAGTGGATTCGATGCGGAAGCGATTCGGTTTAATCGTCGCCGTGTTTGCCGTCGCAGTCGCGGCGCTGGCGCAAGACGTGGCACGCACGCCGGCGGACGTCGAGTCGCGCGTCGAATCGATCCTCAGCCGCATGACCCTCGAAGAAAAAATAGACCTCATCAGCGGCGTCGATGACTATTTTGTTCGCGGCGTTCCGCGCCTCGGCGTTCCGCGGCTCAAGATGGCCGATGGGCCCATCGGCGTCCGCAATTTCGGACCGGCCACGACGATGGCCGGAGGCATCGCGCTCGCAGCCGCCTGGGATCCGCAATTGGCCGTGCGCGTCGGCACGGAAATCGGCCGCGACGCTCGAGCCAAAGGTATTCACTTTCTTCTCGGGCCGGGCTTGAATTTGTATCGCGCACCGATGAACGGCCGCAATTTCGAATATTTCGGCGAGGATCCGTTTCTTGCTTCGCGTATCGCGGTCGGATACGTGAAAGGCGTTCAGAGCCAGGGCGTCAGCGCCACGATCAAGCACTTCATGGGCAACAACTCGGAATTCGATCGCCACAACACAGACGACATAATCGACGAACGCACTTTGCGCGAGCTTTATCTGCCTGCTTTTGAAGCCGCCGTGACGGAAGCGCACGCCGGAGCAGTGATGAATTCTTACAACCTCACGAACGGCGAGCACATGACGCAGAACGCGATGCTCGATACGGACATCCTGAAAAAAGAGTGGGGCTTCGATGGCGTCCTGATGTCGGATTGGGATGCCACTTACGACGGCGTGGCTGCGGCCAACGCCGGCCTGGATCTCGAAATGCCGTCCGGCAAATTCATGAACCGGGCAACGCTCGAGCCGGCCCTGCAGCAAGGCCTGGTGACCCAGGCTGCGATCGACGATAAGGTGCACCGCATCTTGCGCGACGCCGTGCGCTTCGGCTGGCTGGATCGCGATCAACTCGATCTTTCGATTCCACGCTACAACCAGCAGGGCCGCGAGGTCGCGTTGCAGGCGGCGCAAGAAGCGATGGTGCTATTGAAAAACGATGACGGATTGCTGCCTCTCAGTGAGGATGCGATCCACTCCGTCGCTGTGATCGGTCCTGACGCATATCCTGCCGTTCCCGTTGGAGGCGGCAGCGGGCGCGTTGAGCCGTTTCACGCCATCAGCTTCCTCGAGGGCATCAGCAACTATCTCGGCGCCGGCGTAAAAGTGTTTTCCGCGCGCGGCGTGCCTTCGATCGCTGAGTTGGCCGACGCAACTCAATTTTCGACATCGCTTGCGGACAACGAAGCGGGGCTGCGCGCCGAATATTTCTCGAAAGAAGATCTATCCGGGTCCGCGGATGTCGTTCGCGTGGACACGCACGTCAATTTCGGTAGCGGTTCCAGCATGCGATTCGCCCCGAACACGCTCTCGACGCGATGGACCGGCTACTTCACGCCGCAGAGCGCCGGCGCTCACGACATCGTCGTGCAGTCCACCGGCGAGGACGGCGGCCACTATCGCGTCTACGTGGATGACGCGCTTGCGCTCGATCAATGGACGCTCTCGACCGCCAAAGTCGATCGCGCTACGCTTGGCCTCACTGCGGCGCCGCACAAAATTGTGATCGAGCAGCGCGGCCGGTCCGATTGGCTGGGCGGCGAGTTCCGCATAGCGATCGTCGCGCATGGAAATTACGTCGAAGCCGCCGCCAAGCAACTGGCGGCCCGCGCCGATGTGGTCGTGGTGGCCGCGGGCTTCGATGCTGAAAGCGAAAGCGAAGGGTCCGATCGCACGTTTGGTTTGCCGCCCGGCCAGGATGAGCTGATTCAGGCGATGGCCGCAGCGAACAAAAAGACGATTGTCGTGGTGACCTCCGGCGGCGCAGTGGATATGCGCGCTTGGCTCGATCAAGTTCCAGCGCTCATCGAGGCCTGGTATCCCGGCCAGGAAGGCGGCACGGCGCTGGCTGAGATTTTGTTCGGCGAAGTCGACCCATCCGGCCGCCTACCGGTGACGTTCGATCGCAGTTGGGATGAAAGCCCAGTGCATGACAGCTACTATCCCGCGGAGGGCACAACGCGCGTCGCGTACAGCGAAGGTGTGTTCTCCGGCTATCGCGGTTACGATCACGCCGGGCGAAAGCCGTTGTTCCCGTTCGGCTACGGCCTTTCCTACACCACGTTTTCGTTCGCAAATCTTGCCGTCACGCCTTCGGCCACGCACGACGGCCGCTTCGATGTTTCATTCGATCTGACGAATACCGGCGCGCGCGAAGGCGCTGAAGTCGCGGAGGTCTACGTTGGGGATTTGCACGCCAGCGTGCCGCGTCCGCCGCAGCAGCTCGAAGGATTCGCCAGGGTGGACTTGAAGCCGCAAGAAACGCGCCGCGTCACGGTGAGTCTGAATCGGCGATCGCTTTCCTACTACGATGTCGCTGGCAAAGCGTGGCGCGCCGATCCTGGAGAATTTCGGGTGCTCGTGGGGCGCTCGGACGGCGATATCGTGCTGCGGGGAACGCTGACGCTCTTACCCGGCGAAACAACACCTGCAAGCGCGGCGCACTAGTCGCGGCCTCAAGGCACGATCGTCAGCAACAGTTCTTTCGCTTCCACTTGTTGGCCGGGCGCCACCAGAATCTTTGCGACGCGCCCGGCGATCGGCGCGTACACGTTGGATTGCATCTTCATCGCCTCGAGCGTCATCAGCTTCGCGCCACGCGCCACCACTTGATCTAGCTGCACCGAAATCCCGGAAATCATGGCCGCAGTCGGCGCCGCCACTTGGCCGGGGTCTGCGGGGTCTGCCTTGGGAACCACACGAGCCACAACGCTTAGCTTGCGATCGCGCACCGTCACCTCGCGCGGCTGGCCATTCAGCTCAAAAAATAGCAGCCGCGTGCCGTCGGGCCGCGCATCCCCGACGGCGAGGAATTTGATGATCAGCGCTTTTCCGGATTCGATGTCCACCGTGATTTCGTCGCCCGCTTTGAGTCCGTAGAAAAATGCCGGCGTCGGCAGCACGCTCACGTCCGCGTAGTTGCGGCGGAAGCGATCGTATTGCGCGAACACTTCGGGGTAGAGCAGCGAAGTCAGTAACTCGTCGAGATGTGGGCTGTGCTCCACCTGTTTTTCGAGCGCGGCTTCTGCCGTTTCCAAATTCACCGGCGGCAAATTTGCGCCCGGGCGTCCCTTGTGCGCCTCCGCTCCGCGCAGAATGATGCGCTGGAGTTTTTTCGGCCAACCGCCCGGCGGCGTCCCCAAACTGCCGGCAAACATTTCGACCACGGAGTTCGGCAGCGCCAAGTTGTGCTTGGCGTCCAATTTCAAAATGTCATCCGGCTGCATCTCGTTGGCCACTAGAAACATCGCCATATCGCCCACCACTTTGCTGGACGGCGTGACCTTCACAATGTCGCCGAACAATTGATTCACCTGGGCGTACACGCGCTCCACCTCATGCCAGCGATGGCCCAGTCCCATGGACGCGGCTTGTTCGCGCAGATTCGTGAACTGCCCGCCGGGAATTTCGTGCTGATACACGCGCGCCGAGCCGGTTTGCTGGCCGGTATCGAATGCCGCGTAGTAGCGCCGAACCACTTCCCAATAATCGGAGCATTCGTTTAAGGCTTCGACGTCCAGTCCGGTTTCGCGCGGAGTGTGCCGCAGCGCTTCCACCAGCGAATTCAGATTTGGTTGGCTCGTGCCGCCGCTCATTGCGGCGATCGCGGCGTCGGCCACGTCCACGCCGGCGTCCGACGCCTGCAGGATGGATGCCGCGGCCACTCCGCTGGAATCGTGCGTGTGAAAATGGACCGGGATGCCGATTTCTTCGCGCAACGCCTTCACCAATTGGAATGCGGCGTAGGGCTTGCACAGCCCAGCCATGTCCTTGATCCCCAGAAAATGCGCGCCCAACTTTTCAAGTTCCTTGGCCATCTTCACGTAGTAGCCGAGCGAATATTTCGGCCGGCCCGGATCGAGGATGTCGCCCGTGTAGCAGATCGCTGGCTCGCACACCGCGTCGGTTTCCAGCACGGCGTCGATAGCCATGCGCATGTTCTCGATCGAATTCAGCGAATCGAAAATGCGGAAAATGTCTATCCCCTGCCGGTGCGATTCATGGATAAACGCCGCGACGACGTTGTCGGGATACGACGTGTACCCGACGGCGTTCGCGCCGCGCAGCAGCATTTGCAAACAAATGTTGGGAACGGCTTCGCGGATTTCGCGCAGCCGCTGCCACGGATCTTCGTGCAGGAACCGCAGCGCGGTATCGAATGTCGCCCCGCCCCACATCTCCAGACTGAACAGGTTGGAAAGCCTGTGCGCCACCGCGGGAGCGGTGGCCAGCAGATCGCGCGTGCGCACGCGCGTGGCCAGCAGCGATTGGTGCGCGTCGCGAAACGTCGTGTCCGTGATCAGCAGCCGCGCTTCGCTGCGCGCCCATTCGGCAAAGCGTTTGGGGCCCAGCGCGAGCAGCAGCTGGCGCGTGCCCGGCGGCGGCGCAGACAACGGCGCGCGAGGGATCGGCGGTGCCTCGAACACGGCAGGAACCGGCTTGCCCTTCACTTCGGGATTGCCGTTCAGGATGACGTCGCCGAGATACGCCAGCAGTTTCGTCGCGCGATCGGCGCGGCGCGGCATGCGAAATAATTCCGGCGATTCATCTAGGAACCGCGTGGTGACGCCGCCGGCCTGAAACGCCGGATGACGCACGACGTTTTCGAGGAACGGAATGTTCGTCTTCACGCCGCGAATGCGAAATTCCCGCAGCGCGCGATCCATTCGTTGGCAGGCCTCCGGCAGCGTGATGCCCCACGCGGTGACCTTCACCAGCAGCGAATCGTAATACGGCGGAAACGTCGCCCCGGCGTAAGCGGTGCCGCCGTCCAGGCGGATGCCGAAGCCTGCGGGCGAGCGGTATGTCGTCAACTTGCCGTAATCCGGCGCGAAATTATTCTCAGCATTCTCGGTGGTGACGCGACACTGCAGGGCCGAACCGTACAGCGGCACGTCGTTTTGTTGCGGCAGATTCAGCGGCGGTTCATGCAGGGAATGTCCCTGGGCCACTAGAATTTGCGATCGAACCAGATCGATCCCCGTCACCATCTCGGTCACGGTGTGCTCCACCTGGATGCGCGGATTCACTTCGATGAAGTACCAGCGGCCCGAATCCGCATCGAGCAGGAATTCCACGGTGCCGGCGTTGCGGTACCCGGCGGCTTTCGCCAGACGCACGGCCGCGGCGCACAGTTCCAGGCGAATTGCCGGATCGAGGTTCGGCGCCGGCGCGACCTCGATCACTTTTTGGTGGCGCCGCTGCACCGAGCAATCGCGCTCCCACAAATGCAGCACGTTGCCGTAATCGTCGCCCAGAATTTGCACTTCGATGTGCCGCGCGCGCGCCAAATATTTTTCGATGAAGATCGATGCGTCGCCAAAGGCGCCCAGCGCTTCCCCTTGCGCCTCCTCAAGAAGCGCATCGAGTTCACCGGCTTCGCGCACGACCCGCATGCCGCGCCCTCCGCCGCCCATCGCGGCCTTCAACATCACGGGATAGCCGAGTTCCGCTGCCATCCGCCGCGCCTCCTCCGCCGAACGGACGGACTCCTCGCTTCCCGGCAGCACCGGCACGTCCACCGAAGCGGCCAATCGCCGCGCGGCGGTTTTATCGCCGAGTTTTTCGAGAAGTTCCGGCGTCGGCCCGATGAAGGTGATCCCGGCCTTGTGGCAGGCGCGCGCGAACGCTGGATTCTCGGAAAGAAAACCGTACCCGGGATGAATTGCGTCAACGTTTTTTTCGAGCGCGAGCGCAATGATGCCGTCGATATCCAGATACGCTTCGACCGGACCTTTCCCCGCGCCGATCAGGTAAGCCTCGTCGGCCTTGAATCGATGCAGAGCCAGCCGGTCCTCTTGCGAATAAATGGCGACGGTGCGCAGGCCGAGTTCGTTCGCGGCGCGCAGGATGCGAATGGCGATCTCGCTGCGGTTGGCTGCTAGGATTTTTTGCATGTTCCGGTTCTGAATCTTAGCCGAAGTCGCCGGGCCAAGGAATGCCTAAGCGGAATTCGCGCGCGGCGGCCGTTTATCGTGTCTGTTCAGGCCTTTGCGGCGGGGACAGCATCAAGAACGTTCTTGTAGTAAGCCTCGTACAGTGGGATGACGTCGTTCGCGCAATATTTTTTCCGCGCGTCAATGCGCGCGCGCTTGCCCATTTCGCGGCCGCGGTCGGCGCGCGTCAAAATCTCTAGCGCGAATTTGGCGGCTGCGGCAACGTCTCGCGGAGCCACCAAGTATCCGTCCACGCCGTGCTCCACGACTTCGGGCATGCCGCCGCTGTTCGTGCCGATCACCGGCACTTCGCATGCCATGGCTTCCAGAGCCGCAAGGCCGAACGATTCCAAATCCGACGGCAGCAGAAACAAATCGGCCAGACCCAGTTTCTCCTGCACGTGGTCCTGCTTGCCCAGGAAATGGACGTCGCTGCTCAAACATTTCTTGCGCACCAACCACTCCGCCGAGGCGCGTTCCGGACCATCTCCAATTAGCACAAGCTTCGCGGGAATCTTCTCGCGCACCAGCGCGAAGATCTCCACCGCATCCGTCACGCGCTTCACCGGGCGGAAATTTGAAAGGTGCATCAGGATCGGCTCGCCATCGGGCGCCCACTTGGCGCGCAACTGCGGGTCGTCGGCGCGGTGGTAAAGATCGCAGTTCACAAAGTTTGAGATCACTTCGATCGGCCGCTGTATGTCGAATTCAGCCAAGGTCCGCTCCTTCAAATAGTGCGAGATGGCGGTCACGCCGTCGCTCTGCTCGATGGAGAATTTTGTGATTGGCAGATAGCTGCGGTCGCTGCCCACCAGCGTGATGTCCGTGCCGTGCAGTGTCGTAATAAATGGCAGCCGCCGCGCGCCGGCCATCGCGCGCGCCAGCAACGCGCTCACCGAATGCGGGATTGCATAGTGCACGTGCAGCAGATCCAAGTTGTCCGTCTCCGCCACTTCCAGCATCTTCACCGCCAGCGCCAGCGTGTACGGCGGATGATTGAACAGGGGATAATTCGTGGCCTCGACCTCATGAAAGTAAACCTGGCCGCCGGGCGGACCCATGCGGATCGGCGGCGCGTAACTGATGAAGTGGATTTCGTGCCCGCGCACCGCAAGCTCCAGCCCCAGCTCCGTGGCCACCACGCCGGAGCCGCCGTACGTTGGATAGCATGTGATGCCGATTTTCATCGCAACTTCACTCTACCAGTGCAGCGCAGCCCCGGGCAAACCGTGGCGTGCCGGCCGCCCCGAGCGGCTCGCGGCGGCCCTGGGCGAGGTTGTGGTATATCTTTCGGGGCGAATTCGCGCCGCAAAGATTGCTTTTGCGCATCGAGGACACGATTCATGACGGCAACGTGGCGCAGGAAAGAAAATCGCAACCGCGAGAATAGCCATACGCGGCCGCAGATGTTTGCTGTGAAGCGTGAAGCACCGCGCGGTGCGTGGCGTGCTTTCTTGCGCATCCTGCTGACCGCGCTTCTCCCCGCGTCGCTTGCCGTCGTGCTGGCGTTTCTAAGCTTCAGCGTCCTCGCGCAAACTCCATCTCCCGCGCAGGTGGCAATCGCACCGGAACCAAACGCGCAGGCTCTCGAAATCGATCGCGGCGCGGTGGGCCTGTGGCAATTGCTGCGCAAACTTCACACCCGCGCGAGCCTGATTGCAGTCGTGGCGCATCCCGACGACGAAGACGGCGGCATGTTGACGTACGAATCGCGCGGCGAGGGTGCGCGAGTCGTCCTGATGACGCTGAATCGCGGCGAAGGCGGCCAGAACGTGATGAACGACGAATTCTGGGACGCTCTGGGCCTGGACCGTACGATGGAATTGCTCGCCGCGGATCGCTACTACGGCGCGAATCAATACTTCGGTACGGAGATTGACTACGGCTTCTCGAAAACAAAAGAAGAAGCGCTCGAGAAGTGGACGCATGAGCGCGTCCTGAGCGATGCGGTCCGCGTCGTGCGCATCACGCGGCCGCTGGTCGTGACGTCGACATTCATCGGCGGCCCCAGCGATGGCCACGGACATCATCAAGTGTCCGGCGAGGTGGCGCAGGAAGTTTTCAAGGCCGCCGGCGATCCGAATGCCTTCCCCGAGCAAATCAAAGAAGGCTTGCGCCCGTGGACTCCGCTGAAAGTTTACGCGCGCGTCCCGACCAACGCCGTGCGTCCGCAAGGAATTTTCGACTACGCCAGCGGCCAATGGGCGCCCGCGCGCTTTCAGGACTACGTCAATAACACTTGGATTGAAGGCCTGCCTGCGATCAATGTTCGTGTGCAGGAAGGCACGTACGATTCGCTGCTCGGCGCGTCGTACATTCAAATCTCGCGCCAAGGGCTCGGCTTTCAGAAATCGCAGAACGATGGCCCTTTCATTCCCGAAGCCGGGCCCGCTTCCGTGCCGTATCACCGCTTCGGTTCGAATGTGCAAAGCGGCGATCAGGAGCAATCTTTTTTCGATGGCATCGACGTTTCGCTCATGGGCATCGCCGATCTCGTCAACGATGGTCACGCCACTTTCTTGCGCCAGGCGCTGACGGCAATCAACGCGCAGGTCGAGCAGGCCATGAGCCAGTTCTCCGCCGACCACTTGGAAAAAATCGCGCCGGTGCTCGCGGATGGCTTGAAATCCACCACGGCGTTGATCGATCAGGTGAGCGCGAGCAATCTTTCCGACCAAGCGAAGTACGACGTTGTCCACGAGCTGCGAGTTAAACAGGCGCAATTTAATGACGCTCTCGCGCTTGCGCTCGGAATCTCACTCGACGCGTCGATCGCGCCTCCGCCCGCGGGTTCGGCGAGCGGGCCTGCCGGTCCGTTCGGCGAAGGTGGAGGCTCCGGACCCGCGGCGTCGTTCCAGTTCGCCATTCCCGGTCAAACATTTTATGTGCGCGCGCACGCCGCAAATTCCGGCTCGGAATCGATCGAACTCACGAAGTTCTGGCTTGAGGGTCCCGACGGCGAATTGCAAGGCGGCGCGAACACTGACGATTGGAAAGTCCAAGTCGATGGTAAGACGCAGGCAGGGCAGTTGGCCGCCGCGGCTGTCGCGGACCAACGCTTCAGCGTGACCGTGCCGGAGAATGCGCCCCCGACCGCCCCCTACTTCACGCGGCCCAATATCGAGCAGCCCTACTACGATTTGATCGATGCACGATATCGCAATCTGCCTTTCGCCCCGTATCCGCTTTCGGCCTGGGCGGAGTTCACCTATGACGGCGCCACCGTTCGCGTCGTTCAGATTGTGCAAACGGTCACGCGCCAGACGGGCCTCGGCACGGTGAAGAATCCGCTGATGGTGACGCCCGCGATTTCCGTTGCTATCTCGCCGCACGCGGGCATCGTGCCGCTGGGCCAGAAGGATTTCACTCTGACGGCGACGATCACGAGCGAGGTTAAAGGCCCGGCGCAGGGCACGGTGAAGTTGCAATTGCCCGAAGGTTGGCGCGCCACGCCGGCCAGCGCGCCGTTTGCGACGGCGCTCGAAGGTGAAACGCAAAGCGTGCAATTCCGCATCGAGCCCATCGGCCTCGCAGCAAAGGAATATAACGTTACGGCCGTCGCGACCTACAACGGCAAAGATTACAAGGCGGGATTTGTCACCACGGGATATACCGGCCTTAGGCCGTATAACCTCTACTCGCCGGCGGAGTACCGCGCGTCCGGTGTGAACGTGAAGATGGCCGGCGCCCTGAACGTCGGATACATCGAAGGAACCGGAGACGATGTGCCGAGCACGTTTGACGACCTCGGAGTGCACGTCCGTTTTCTCGCCGCGCAGGATGTCGCGACATCCGATCTGAAGAAATACGACGTCATCGTCATCGGTGTGCGGGCCTACTCGGTGAAGCCGGAGCTGGCGATGAACAACGCCCGGCTGCTCGATTATGTGAAGAGCGGTGGCGTACTCGTCGTCGAGTATCAAGCTGGCGGCCAGTATCGATCGGGCTATGGCCCGTATCCATTTACTCTCGGCTCGCAGATCGTTGTGGACGAAAACAGCGCGGTCCAAGTATTGAACCCGAAGGATCCTGTGCTCTCCTGGCCCAATCAAATCACCGCCGACGATTTCAAGGGTTGGTACGAGGAGCGCGGCCACGGCTTCATGGATCAATGGGACGATCACTACGACGCGCCGTTTGAGATGCACGATCCCGGCCAAGCCCCGCAGAAGGGCGGTTTGTTGTTCGCGCAGTACGGCAAAGGTGCGTACGTCTATCTTGCCTTCGCACTCTATCGGCAACTGCCCGAAGGCGTGCCGGGCAGTTACCGGCTGATGGCCAATTTGCTCAGCCTTCCAAAAAATCCCGCGTTGACAGCCAAGTCCAAGCCGGCAGTGGCGAAGCCTGCGCCGAAACCCGCCGGCGCCGTCGCACAACACTAAATTTTCCGAGCAGGCAGGCAAGCAGGCGCGCACGTACAGCGCCGCGCTATAATGCGCGCGTCATGGCGTCCCCACACGAAATTCCACGCTGGCTCTTCGCTTCCGATCCGGAGTGGAAGCCGGGATTTCTGAAGGCGCGCTGGTTGTTCTTACGGGTGCTGGGCCTGATCTTCTTTTCTGCGTTCTATTCGCTGCTATTTCAGATTCGCGGCTTGATTGGCCCCGATGGCATTTTGCCCGCGCACGACTATCTGCCCGAAGTCGCGCAGTATTTCGGCGCCGCTCGTTTTTGGTTCGCGCCCACTTTGTTCTGGCTTTCTTCGAGCGACCGCGCGCTGATGCTGGTCTGTTGGATCGGAATCGTCTTCTCGCTTCTGCTCACGCTGAATATCTGGCCGCGCGCCACAACATTTGTATGCCTTGTCATGTTCCTGGCCTTCGTAAGCGCGGCGCAAGATTTTTCCAGCTATCAATCCGACGGCATGCTGCTCGAGGCCGGCTTCTTGTGTCTGTTCTTCGCGCCGCCGGGATTGCTGCCTGGTTTGGGCCGCAGCCATCCACCCTCGCGCGCGAGTTGGTTTCTTTTGGTCTGGCTCAATTTCCGAATCTATTTTGAATCCGGCGTGGCGAAACTCCTCAGTCACGACCCGCAATGGCGAGGCCTGACGGCCATGGATCAGTATTACCAAAATGGCCCGCTGCCCACGTGGATCGGCTGGTACGCGCAGCATCTCCCGCACGGCATTCAGGCCGCGACGGTTGTGGTGATCCTGGCGGTCGAATTGGTTCTGGTGTTCTTCATGTTCGTGCCCTGGATTTATCCGCTGCTTCTTCCGATGAGAATCCGCATCGTACCCAGGATACCCCGCATCGTTTTATTTTTCGTGATCACGCCGATGCAGATTGTCATCATCCTGACAGCGAATTACGCCTTTCTGAACTACATCGTGCTCGCCCTCGGATTTTTGCTGCTCGATGACCGTTTCCTCGATCGCTTTTCGCGCGCCGGGCGCGCCGCTGCGTCCGCGCCCGAATCCGCTCCAGCGGACCAAGCTGCGCCCGCCGCTCCGGCGCCGAAGCCGGTGCCCGAGTGGCGTGAAGCGCTCGATAGTTTGCGGCTGTCTCTGGGTGGCTTGCTGCTGACGTTGCAATGTTATGTCACGTCGATTCTGCTTGTCGCCATGGTGTGGCCTGCCCAGCCGCTTCCGATTGCGCCGGCGCGTTGGCTCGAACCATTCCGCGTCGCCAACGAATTCGGTTTGTTCGCGGTTATGACGCCCGATCGCTACGAGGTCGAATTTCAAGGTTCAACCGACGGCCAAACCTGGACCGCCTATCCGTTTCGCCATAAGCCCCAGGACCTCTCGCACGCGCCCGGCATTTACGCGCCCTATCAGCCGCGATTCGATTGGAATCTCTGGTTCGCTTCGTTGGGCACTTGGCGCGAATATCCATTCGTTTTGAAAACGGAGGAGCGGCTTCTCACAGGCTCCCCGGACGTCTTGGCCCTTTTCGCGCGCAATCCGTTTCCAAACGGGCCGCCGCTTCAAGTTCGCGCCATCGTGTGGCAATACTGGTTCACGGACAGAGCGACCAAGCACGCTACTGGCGATTGGTGGCGGCGCCAGCTAGTCGGCTTGTACGCTCCCACGCTCGAACTCGAGCCGGACGGGAAGTTCACCGCCGTTGATTGGCCGGGCGCGGCATCGGCTGCACCTTGACGCTCCTTTCGCCCGTTTTCCCGCCTCAACATAGAATCGCCAAGACACTCATTTAAATAGACTTAACTATAGTCCTAGAACCATTGGATGCCTGGGCTGGGACTGCCTGTCCATTGGCCCATTTCGGGACGCCCGCTACATTCGCTTCACGCAACCGGGGCACCGCAGAGTCAAAACAGCCCAGGGCGTACTGAGGTCTCACCGATGCTCCTGGCCCTAGCCGTCCTACTGATTCAGCCGCAGATGCAGGCGCCGCTTTCCGTGAATGTTTCCAAGCTCGAATCGGCCGCAGCCGAATCGAGCGCCCTCGCGACCGCCGGACCCAACGCCGCGGCGAACCCGGCAGTGGAATCCAGTTCATCGGCCGCCTCATCATCTTCTTCTTCGTCCGCGTCCCCGGCGCCCATGGCCTACGAGCCGGGCATGACGATCTTGACGCCCGTGCCGAGCGCAGCCAGCCAAGCCTCGGCGATTTCTCCGGCTCCGGCTGGAAAGGTCGCCATTGTGAAGAATGCATTCCTTAGCGTGATTGCGCCCAGGTTCGAAACACGTCACGACCAACATATGTGGATGGCTCTATCGATCGCGCAACACACCGCCGCCGGCTTCGATGCTTGGAGCACGCGCGAGGCGATCTCCACGGGCCAGGGTCAGGAAATGAATCCGCTTCTGAAACCCTTCGCGGGCAATTCGTCAATCTACTTGGCCACTCAGGTCACTCCCGTGGCGCTGGACTATTTGGCCCGTCGAATGATGTACAGTTCGCATTCTTGGGAACGCCGCACGTGGTGGGTGCCGCAGGTGCTGGGAACGGCCAGCTCCCTTGCGGCCGGTGCGCACAATCTGACTGTGCGTGCGACGCCCGCGCCCTGATACTTATTTTCTTTGCTTTCTTCCCTCTCTACCTCCCGCCCGAGGCAGAGCAGCGCCGGCTCTCACTGCAAGCAATTGCAGCGGGAGCCGTTGCGCTGTAGCATCACCCCCAGAAAATTTCCCTTCGGAGGCGGACATGGCGGCAGTGGAAGCTGCTGCGGCTCCCGCGCCGCACGCGAATGCCGCGCCGGCGGCGAGCGGCGAGCGATTGGTTTCGCTCGACGTGTTTCGCGGCGCCACCATCGCGGCCATGATCCTGGTGAACGATCCCGGGTCCTGGCAGCACATTTACTGGCCGCTCGAGCATGCCGAATGGAATGGCTGGACGCCCACCGATCTGATCTTCCCGTTTTTTCTTTTCATCGTGGGCGTAGCCATGACGATGTCGTTCGCCTGGCGCCTCGGGCGCGGGATGTCGCGCGGCAGACTGGCGTGGCACGTCATCACGCGCAGCGCCGCGTTGTTCGCGATCGGACTTTTCCTGAACGTTTTCCCGGATTTTCCGTGGCACACG
>JBEKDK010000036.1:0-52047 GCA_050014395.1 Candidatus Acidiferrales bacterium
GCTGACCCGCGGCAAATTCCGGGACGATCAAGGTTGATGCTGGTGCGCAGCTCAGCGCGACGGGATCGTTCACCAACAGCGGCACAGGCATCTTTGACCTCGGTGGGGGTAACGGACTGGCCGAGGGAGCGACCTCCAGCGCCAGTGCCGCTGGCTTCAACAACTCTGGCACCGTATACATCGCGGCCAGCTCAACGGACGAGGGCATCCTGACCGTGACCGGCAGCGGGAATTCCTACACGCAGAGCAGCCCGCTCGCGGTCACCGCTGTCCTCGGATCCCTGAACGCGCCGACGGTTGACATTAACGGCGGCCTATTGAGCGGCACCGGCACGATTACGGGCAACGTTGTTGTCAACGGTGCAACCATCGCAGCGACAAACCCTTTTTACTACGCTGGCGCCGGTACACCCGGCCTGCTGTCGATCGCCGGTAACTACACACAAACTTCCACCGGCGTGATGGACGAATTCGTGCAGAACACACCGCTGACCCGCGGCAGCACCTATAGCGCGATCAATGTCTCCGGCTCGGTCTCTCTAAGCGGAGTGCTGGATATAACCACGCTCAACGGCTACACCTTCGCAGCCGGCCAAACCTACGACATCATGAACTCCGCTCCGGGCCAGCTCTCGGGGGCATTCTCCTCGATCGAATACAACAACATCGCGGCCAGCGGCACGGGCTCGCTCGCGAATGCGCTGAATATTGGCGGGGGCCTCTCGCTTGCGGTGGTCTACGAGGAGTCGAGCGGCGAGGTGGTGCTTGAAGTCATCCCCACGCCAGGTCCCGCAACCGTTGACAATTGGATTGGCGCTACCGACGTTTGGACCAGCAACTTCGAGTGGTCCACTGGCGCGTCACCGACTTCGACGCAGAGCGTCGTTGTGGGCACGGGAAGCTCGGGCGGCCAGCCCACGGTCACATACAACGTGCCCAGCTCGACGATTGCAAACTTGACCGTTCAGCCGGGAGGCAACGAAACATATTACACGCTTGCGTTTGATCCGAGCACCGTTCTAAACGTATCTGGCACCGTCATCAATTCTGCGACCATCGACGTTGGCGCCAGCGGCGCAGTGCTGAACAGCGCCGGCGACATTACCAATGCCGCCGGCGATTTCTTCGTTACGAATGGCGGCGCGGTAACCGTCGGAACCAAGGCCGCTCCCGCAGATTTTATCAATCAAGGCATCTTGAGCGTCGACGGTGCGGTTTATACCGCGTCGACGGGCGGCAGCACTGTGACGATCAGCGGGAATTTGTATGACGGCACAGACGTGTACGTCGGCAACGATGCCATCACTTCTCAGGCGACGTTGAGCGCCGCGTCGCTCAGCTCCATGAACGGCACGACCACGCTCGCGAACACGCTGAATGG
This sequence comes from Candidatus Acidiferrales bacterium, assembly GCA_050014395.1. Classification (GTDB taxonomy): domain Bacteria; phylum Acidobacteriota; class Terriglobia; order Acidiferrales; family UBA7541; genus DASPOJ01. Next base: position 1,382 of record JBEKDK010000036.1, read on the forward strand.
CAGTGTGGTGATCAACGGCGAGAATCCGGGGTTGGGTTCTACGCCGGCAGTGCTCCAACTGGGCACAAGCATCACGAGTATCGGCGCCAGCGGATCTCTTACTCTCAACAACTCAAACTCGTTTATAACGACGGACACGGGCCCGACCTACACCAACGATGGAATCAGCGCACTCACAAGCAACGCCGGCGCGCTGTCGTTAACTGGAGGAGCCAGCGCTACGATCACCGGTGCTTTGACGAATGCAACCGGAGCAATGATCCAGCTCCAGGCCGAGTACTTCAACGAGAACCCTTCCGATGAGGGTTATGCGTACCTAAGCACGACACTGAATGTGGGCGGACTGAGTAACAGAGGTGTAGTCGGGCTTTACGGGTGCACCACAACAGGTTGCACGGCCCAAGCCCTGCTCAACGTGACCGGGTCCACGGGCTCCTTCGCATCGGGTGGCGCCCTGAACGCCGGCGACTACTACCTTTCGGGCAACGCACTGCTTCAATACACGGGCCCGGGCATCGCCAGTATCGGCTCGGGCGTCACCGTGGATCTATCCGGCGCCAGCTCATCGATCGAAGCGACCAACCTTACGCCCAACGTCGGCTCGACGAATAGCGCGTTCAACACCCTAACCAGCAACGCCGGAGAATTGAATGTTAGCGGCGCGTCGTTGGCAACGAATACCGGACTAGCCCTGACCAACAGCGGCTACATTACGATAAGCACGGGCAGCATATCGGTTGGCGGCGTCCTGACGAACAACAGCGGCAGCACAACGGGCGATCCGGGTATAGAACTCGGCGGCGGCGCGTTGAGTGCCGCGGGATTGGTGAATACGGGATTCATGGAAGTGGGCTATCTGGACACCAGCACTTTCACGATCAACGGCACGGCGAACAACTCTGGCACGATCTATGTAGCTGGTACCGGCGCGCAGGTCACGGGCGCGTTTACCAATACCTCGACCGGAAACCTCCAAATCGCAGGCGCCACCGTCGATGGCGGATTCGAGGAATTCGGAACGAGTAGCATCAGCGTCGGCGGAATCCTCAATTCTGGTGCAGTCGCCATCTATTCTGGCCCCGGGGGCACCGGAAGCTTGACCGTTACCGGCAGCGGCAATTCCTACACCCAGACGGGATCCACCGCCAGCACGCTGGTAGAAGGCACCCTGACCGCTCCCACGGTGAACATCAACGGCGGCCTGCTCGAGGGCAACGGCTTGATCAATGGCAACGTGACGAACGCGGCGACCGTCGCAGCCGCCACAGGAACGACGACGCCGGGACTTCTAACCATCAGCGGCAGTTACACCCAGACGTCCGCCGGCACGCTGGACGAAATTGTGGCGGGCGCCACCACCATCGGCACGGACTACAGCGCGATCAACATTTCCGGACCGGCCGCGCTGGCTGGCGCGCTGAAAGTAACGTCGGTGCCTGGATTCACATTCGCGGCCGACGAGTCATTCAACATCATCAACATGACCCCGAATCAGCTTGCCGGCACGTTCACCACATTTAGCTACGGCGCGCAATCGACCAACGGCACCGGCCAGATCCAACTCGGCGGCGGCCTAGCGCTCGCATTGGCTTACAACGGATCGAACGGCGAGGTCCTGCTGGACGTCGTGACCCCGGACAACTGGACCAGCGGCTCCGGCAATTGGAGCAATGCATCAAATTGGTCCATTCCCGGCGGCGCGCCCGGCCCCACGCAACTGGTTGACATTGGCACGGGGGCCGGCGGCACCGTCACGTTAGATGAGAGCGCCAATATCTACAATCTGACAATGCAAGCCGGCACGACTTCTGCCTATACGCTCGCGTTCGCCTCGGATGAGACCTTGTCGACGGCAGGCGCCGTGGACATTGGCAAGGGCGCGGAAATCGAAGTGGCGGCAAACGGCGCAAACCTGATCACCGGCGGCGACTTGACGAATGCGGGCACGCTCGATCTGGAAAACGGCGGTGTAGTGACCGTGGGCACGGCGTCCGAACCCACGAACGTGGACAACGCGGGCGTCATCATTGTGGACGGCAATTTTAACGGCGGGAGCTCCCTCAACATAAGCGGAACATTGACCAACGCAGGCGGTGATATCACCATTGGCAGCGGTGCGGCCACCTCGCCATCCACGCTCACCGCTGTGGGGTTCGCCTCCAACACGCTCGACGGAACCGTCGATGTGGACGGTAACGCTAGCGGCGCCTCGGCCACGCTGGAGCTGCAGAACGGAATCACCGGCATTGCGGCGAATTCAACCCTGTTCCTACTCAACTCCAATTCTCTTGTGAACTTGAGTGGCGGCGCGAGCGGCAACAGCGCGTTAACCGGACTAACCGACGTTGCCGGCACATTCCAAATGGAAGGTGGCTCGCCCCTCACCACCACCGGCGACGTCAACATCGCGAGCACCGGCACCGTTGGAGTCGATGACGTTGCGTCGACGACTGGCGGAAGCAATCTGACGGTGGGCGGCGCGCTCAACAATGGCGGGACTTTCGATCTGGGCACCGGGACTTCAAGCTCCTCGAAATCAAGCACGGCGCGTGCGAGTTCGTTTGATAACAGCGGCACGACGGACGTTGGCGGCAGCTCGACCGCGGGCAGTGCCACCTTCACAGTCGACGGATCCGCGGTCAATTCGGGCACCGTCGACATTTTGGGCCGCGGCTCGATCGACGTAACCGGTGGCAATTCCTACACGCAGAACGGCGCGACCAGCGCCACCACGATTTCGACCGGCGCCAGCCTCAGCGCCGGCTCGTACACGCAAAACGGCGGAACAACCACCGTCGGCATCGGGCTGCTTGGCGGCACGCTTGTTGCTCCCAGCGGTGTCACGCTCAATGGCGGGACGCTTCAGGGCAACGGTGCGATCAACGCGGATGTTTACAACATTGGGGGAACCGTGCAGGGTGGCTACAGTGCGGTCAACCCTGCCACCCTCACGATTAACGGGAATTTCATTCAGTCGGCCGGCGGAACGATTAGCGAATTCATCGCCGGGACCACAAATTTCAGTGTACTCAACGTCCAGGGCGGCTCGCTGACTCTCGGTGGCACGCTCGATATTTCCACGCTGACCGGCTTCACCTTGGCGACCGGCCAAACCTACAACATCATTGAAGATTCCACCGGTACTCTCTCCGGCACGTTCGCTACGCTCGAGTACGAGTGTCCCGGTCCCAACTGTGAAACGACCGCCAGCGGCGGCTCGCTCGTGATTGACGGCGTGGAGGTTGTCGCGAACTATGAAGATTCTCAGGGACTGGTGCAGCTCGACGTGGAAACGCCGCCGGCAACAGCAGTTACTTGGCTGGGAGGAACAGGCAATTGGAGCAGCACGACGGAGTGGTCCGACGACGCACTGCCGCTGAGCTTCCAGGACATTACCATCGGCAGCGGAACCGGCGGCACGGTCACTTACGATCAGGCGAGCGCGGCTATTAACAGCCTGACCGTTGAGGCCGGCACGGTCTCAAATTACACGCTCAGCTTCAATCCCTCGACTGCCTTATCGGTAGCCACCACCGTGAATATCAATTCGGGCGGTGAGATTGATCTGGCTGCGAGCGGAGCATCGTTGACAACCGGCGGCGATGTGACCAATGCGGGCACGCTGAACGTCTCCAACGGTGGTTCGCTCACGGTAGGCGCGCTTTTCTCGCCCGCCAATCTAACCAACACCGGCACGATGGAGGTGGATGCGGGCACGGCAACGGGCGGGAGCACCGTGATCGTCACCGGGACTCTCGAAAACGACAGCATCTTGGACATCGGCAACAGTGGCATGACTTCACCCACCTCGGTTACTGCGGTCGGCGGATTCGATAACGCGAGCGTCCTGAGTATGGCAGGCGCCAGTCCTACCAACACGGCGACGTTGTCGGTCTTCGGCGACGCCACCAGTTCTGCCCTCGTCACCATCGGCAGCTACGCAAATCTGACCGTCGTCGGCGCCGGCAATTCCTTCACCCAAACCCCTACTTTCGTTTCCTTGACGACCGTCAACGGCACATTGACCGCGCCGACCGTCAACATCACCGGCGGCGTGTTTACGGGCAACGGCACAGTGAACGGAAACGTCGTCAACTCTGGGTCCATCCAGGGCGGAACTTATCTCCCCACGACCACTCCCGGCGTCCTGACCATCAATGGCAGCTTTACGCAGACCGATGCGGGCACCGTGCTGGAGAACATTGCGAATACCGGCGGCGCGCCCGGCACCAACTTCAGCGTGATCAATGTCTCCGGCTCCGTCTCGCTGTCCGGCACGCTATCGGTAACCGCCCTGTCCGGCTTCACTTTCGCGCCTGGCGAAACCTTTGATGTCTTGAACTTCACGCCCGGCGAGTTGACCGGCACTTTCTCAAATCTTGACTTCGGCTCGTTCAGCGGCGGCGGTACAGGCGTGATCCCGATCGGCGACAATCTGGATCTCACCCTCCAGTACAACAGCGCCGGCGGCGATGTGGTGCTCGAAGTCGGATCGCTCGATACCTGGAACGGCGCCACCGCCAACTGGAGCAGCGGCAGTGACGACACCAATTGGTCCACAGGCGCCGAGCCGACCGCGGACGAAGACGTGCTGATCGGCGGCGGTCCCGGCGGTACTGTCACATACAACGTAAACGGCAGCACTGTGGAAAGTCTGACTGTACAAAAGGGTATGTTGTCTGGTTACACACTGGCATTCGCCGCGAACAACACCCTCGTGGTTGGCACCACTGTGAGTATCAACGCCGGGGGCGAGATCGATTTGGAGAAGGGCAGCGATACGTTGGAAACGGGCGGCGCTCTCACGAACGCCGGCACTTTGATGATCGCGCAAGCCGGCACGGTTGAAGTGGGCACCACTACATATCCAGCCAACCTCACCAACACGGGCACGATCACTATCGATCCAACTGACGCGAAAGCCAAGACGACCGGCGGGAGCTTCCTGGTCATCGGCGGCGAGCTCGACAACACCGACGGCACTCTCAATATCGGCAATACCGGTATCTCGTCGAACTCCACCGTGATCGCTGCATCGTTTGACACCACAATCGGCACCGGCGCCACAGCAAAGACCAGCACCACTACGCTTGATGGCACAATCAACATCACGGGCCAGGACCCGTCAAAGGGCTCGTCTGCGGCTGTCCTCGAACTTGGCACCGGAGTCACCACAATTGCCGCAACTGGTTCGCTGACGCTCGCCAACTCGAATTCCTTTATCACCACGGATACGATCGGGCCCTTCAGCAACGACGCGCTCAGCGGGCTTGCCAAGAACGAGGGCAGCCTCACGTTGGACGGTGGTTCTAAAGTGGCCGTGACTGGCAGCTTTACGAACTCCGGCACCGTCAATTTGGCCGACGGATCATCAATGTCGATCGGAACAGCGGCGGGCGAGAGCCTTACAAACACAAACGCGATTAATGTTGATGCGGGCACATCGCCCGGCGGCAGCACGCTGACCGTCAACGGAACGCTGGAGAACGCCAAGGGCACAATTTCCATCGGCAACTCCGGCATCACTTCCGCCGCGACGCTTAGCGCCACGGGTTTCGCCTTGAACACGCTTGATGGAGACATCACGATTGACGGTGGCGCCGGCGCGGCGGCCACCCTGGTGCTGAACGCTGGCAATGGTATCCAAACCATCGCGGGCGATTCATCGCTGATTTTGGACAATAAGAACTCTTTCGTAAACGTGACTCCCGGTGAGACCAACAACAGCGGCCTGAGCGGATTAGCGAACGTCGACGGCGCCTTGCAGCTAAATGGCGGGGCTTCGGTGACCACCAGCGGCGCGCTCAACATCGCGAGCGGCGGCACCGTCATTGTCGATTATGAAGGAGCGGGCGGAAGCAATTTGGCGATCGGCGGCGCTCTGAATAATAGCGGCTCCTTCTTCCTCGGGGCCCTACCGGAAACCAGTTCACAGAGCACGGCCTCTTCCGTTGGGTTTGACAACAGCGGGACTGTATACATAGGCGGCTCGGCCGGAGGGGCGATCTTCACGGAGACCTTGGGCGCGACGAATTCTGGCGCGGTCACGGTCGGGAGCGGCGGCCAATTTAACGTGACCGGCGGCAATCCCTACACGCAGAGCGGCAGTTCGAGCAGCACCACCGTTGACGCCGGCGGCAAATTCAGCGCGAGCACGTACACACTTAGCGCCGGCACTACCACCGTCAACGGTACGCTCACTTCCTCTGGCAACGGGGTCGCGATCAATGGTGGTGTGATGCAGGGGAACGGCGGCACGATTGTTGGGAATGTTTCCAATAATTCTGGCGGAACGCTGCAAGCTAGCCCTGACGGGACAAATCCCGGTACGCTTACGATCAATGGCAACTATACCCAGTCGGCCGGCGCAACTCTCGGCGAGTTGATCAGCGGGACCTCCAGCGGCCAATTCAGCGTCCTCAACATAACCGGCGGTTCGCTCACCCTAGTCGCTGGGACAGGCGGAAGCGTTCTCGAGGTATCCACCACCCCGAGCTTCAGTTTTGCGGCCGGCCAGACCTTCGATATCCTCAACTACACCGGCACTCTTACCGGCACGTTCGGCACACTCGCATATAACGGCTTTACCGCGAGCGGTACCGGTCCGCTTGATATATCCAGCACGTTGTCCCTAGCTTTGAATTACACCAATCCCGGCGAAGTGGAGCTGGTTGTAGCCTCGATCTCGAATACTGACATATGGAATAACAACCCCGATCCCTGCCTGACATCCGGCGCGACATGCTCTTGGACCGACGGGAACAAAGACACCACGAATTGGTCGCTTGGCTATGCTCCGAGGACCACAACAAACCCGCAGACCGGTAAGGTCACCGGCGAGGACGACGTCATCATTGGCGGTGGCCCCGGCGGCACGGTAACCTTGAACACCAACGCCGAGGTCAAGAGCCTCACCGTCGAGGCCAGCGACAACACGGACACCGGCACCAACTACACCCTCATCATGAACGGGCAATACACGCTCACCGACGACGGGAAGCTGGTGATCGATCAGGGCGGAACGATATCGGTGACCGCCAAGGGCGCCGTTTTGACGAGCGGCGGCGCGGCGACGAACGCTGGCACGCTCACGTTGGAAAACGGCGGCTCCGTAACCATCGGCATGAGCGGCGGCAGCAGCCCCACCAATTTCACCAACTACATCACGCCCAACCAGAACGAGGGCAATGTTGGTCCAACAGTCGCCGGCACGATCAACGTCGATGTATCCGGCACCGGCGGGAGCACGCTCACCATTAACGGAACGCTGAACAACATTCTGAGCTCGGATGGCACGAACTACACAGGTACGCTCAATATCGGCAACAGCGACATCAAGTCAAACTCCGTCGTCAGCATCCAAGATTTCGCAACCTCCGGCACCCTCGACGGCACGGTCGCGATCAGCGGTCCCACCGGCTCGGGTACGGTATACGCGGCACTTTCCGACGGAGTCGCCATCACGACGATCGCCAAGACGGGTAGCCTTACCCTCACCGGTGACAACGCCTTCATTGAGACCCCCGGCGGTCTTGACAGCAACAGTGCTCTCGCCAACTTGGCGAGCAATGCCGGCACGCTCGAAATCGACAACATCACCGCGGCGACGAACACCTCCAAGGACACAGGCGGTGTCACGACGAATGGCAATTCGAGCGGTCTGTTCGCCAATACCGGAACCCTTACCTTAAAAAATACCATCACCGATCCGACTTTCAATTCGGCCGCTTACAATCTTTCCGTAATTGGTTCCGCGGGGATGACCACTTCGGGCACAATTTCGATCGGCACTGATAGCGCCTTGCAGGTCACGAAGGGAACCTTCACCCAGACGGCCGGCACAACTACGGTCAGTGGTGATGGAGCAAGGTTGCAAGCCGACGCGGCCAGTTCCAGCTCCGATACAGGTATGGATATTCAGAAGGGCAGCACGCTGGACGTGGAGGACGGCGGCTCCGTATGTGTCGGCGCGAAAGCCTGCCAGGCGACAGGAGTTAATCGTGACCTTACGAACGAAGGCACGATCACGATGGATACGACGTCCACCTCTAGCCACAGCTCCATTAACGTGAGCGGAAACTTAGACAACTCCGGTAAGTTCACTATCGGCACGACGGGCAGTCTGACGGTGGGCGGGGACGTGAACAACAGCGGAACGTTCACCGTCAACGGATCAGGCGTCAACGGTGGTAATTTCATGAACGTTTCGCAAGTTACGATCAACGGTAGTTGGGATCCGATTAACTTTACGCAGACCGCGGGCAGCACGGTCGTCGACGGCTCGCTCGTCGCCGGCACGATCAACCTCGACGGCGGAACTCTTTCCGGCACCGGAACCATCACTGGCACGCTCAACCTCGATGGCGGAACGTACTCCGGCACTGTAGCCATCATCGGCGGCGTGACCAACAGCTCCTCTCTCACGCCCATGAGCGCCCCACAGACGCCCGGAACACAGTCGATCACCGGTAGCTACACGCAGACCGCCAGCGGTGTCCTGGACGAGCTGATTGCGGGTACCGGCGCAAGCGGGAGTTACGGCCAGCTTATGGTCACCGGAACGTCGGGAACCGCTACTCTGGGCGGCACATTGGACGTGCTGGATGGGACGTTCACGAACGGCTTCACTCTCGGTTCGGACGATACTTACGACGACTTGGTTCTGGCAAGCGGAGGCATCTCGGGCGAGTTCTCCACCTTGGAGTACGATTGCCCCGGGCCCTACTGCGTGACGGGCAGTGGCCTGGAGCTCGGCGATTCCGACACGAGCGCTGCGCTCTCGATCGAGGGAGGCGAAGCCACGATGGACTTGATCTACGGCGCCGACGGCGTGGACTTGCAAGTTACCGCGACCCCCGTAGTTTCGACGCCGGAGCCGTCGACCCTACCAATGCTCGTCGTGGGGCTACTGGGCTTGGCATACGCGATGCGCAGGAAGCACAGAATTAAGGCAGATGGCTAGCACGACGACTCTTGCCTCTCGGCGCACGGCGGTTGTCTTCGATCGTGTGACTCTGCAACGATTCATGTCTCCCGCGTGAGAGCTTCCCTTCGTTCCCACAGACCAAAACGGATGCGCGCGCAAACGGCTTTCTTGCTTAGGGAGCCAGGCCTGCAGACCGCGGAAGCAGGCGGCCTGCAGGGGCTACTCTGGTTTCGGTCTGCGCGGAAGCACGCAGTCGATCGATCTATTCGTGGCGCCGGTGGGGGATCACGTCGGGATCGAGACCGAGTTTTTCCACTTCCGTGTGGCCCGCTGGTAGTCATTCACTGTCAAACCAGGAGAGGGGAGAAACTTCGCCCTACGCTCGGACGCGTATCTTTCCGCGGGCACGACCGCTGCCGGGCGATTATGATGCCGTCTTCGCAGGCTAATTAAAATCTACGGGCGGCCCGAGTCACTGCGGCACTACAAGTTCGTTTGCGTTTGGCGCAACCATGTGCAAGTGCGGTTGCATAACCGAACAAAATCTCGGAGACGCGTCCGGGCGGTTTACGGAGCGCGCTTGGAGGGCGTGCGTCGTGAAACCTCAACCATCGCGTCGAGTTTCGTACTCGTTGCCATTCTTTCCCTTGTATTTTGGAGAGCGGGCCCGCAATAATTTCACGGAAAGGAACCAACTAACGTGAGCCCTACGTCGTCAGTTCGCGCCGCTGAGCGCGTTTTCAACTTCAATGCCGGACCCGCGGCCTTGCCGCTCCCCGTGCTGCAGCGCGTTCAGGAAGAGTTGCTCGATTATCGCGGTAGCGGAATGTCAGTGATGGAGATGAGCCATCGTTCGGCCGTGTATGAAGAGATTCAATCGCGCGCCGAGCAGGACCTGCGCCGCCTGTTGTCCATTCCCGAGGACTACGCGGTCCTCTTTTTGCACGGCGGCGGCAGCCTGCAATTCACGATGGTGCCGATGAATCTGTACCTTGCCGGGAAGCCGGTGGATGTGCTGCACACTGGTGCGTGGACGAAGAAAGCCATCGATGAGCTGAAGAAGGGCACGCCGTACCGCTTGGCGGCAACAACGGAGGCCGAGAAATTCGTGCGCGTCCCGCGTCCCGAGGAAATTTCGCGCGATGCGAACGCCTCCTACGTTTACATGGCCAGCAACAACACCATCGAGGGCACGCAGTGGAGCGTGTTTCCGGATACGGGCGGAGTGCCGCTGGTGGCGGACATGTCCTCGGATATCCTCTCTCGCCAGCTAGACGTGCGGCGCTTCGGGTTGATTTTTGCCGGTGCGCAGAAGAATCTCGGCCCCGCGGGAGTCACTGTGGTGATCCTGCGGCGCGACCTCGCCGAGCGCGCGGATAAGAACCTGCCAACGCTGCTGCAATACCGCGCGCACATCAAGGAGCGCTCGCTCTATCACACGCCGGCGACGTTCGCGGTGTACATCGTGGGAGTGGTCCTCGAATGGGCGGCGGAGCAGGGCGGACTTGCGGCAATCGAAAAGCGCAACGAAGCCAAAGCCAAGTCGCTGTACGACGCGATCGACTCGAGCGACGGCTACTATGTCTGCCCCGTCGAGAAGGCTTCGCGGTCGTGCATGAACGTAGTCTATCGCATCGCCGGTGGCAATGAAGATGTCGAGAAGCAGTTCGCGAAGGATGCTACCGCGGTGGGGCTCGTGGGACTGCCCGGCCACCGCTCGGTCGGCGGGATGCGTGCGTCCATCTATAACGCAGTCACACTCGAGGCCGTCGAAACGTTGGTAAAATTCATGCGTGAATTCCAGCGCACCCACGGCTAGCGAATCCTCTTAATTCTGTAGGAAGTACTTCTTCCCCCGGCCTCTTCTTACTCAATGACGCACAACGCGATCAGTTCCTCGATATCTCGAAGAGCAGTTCGCGAAGAAACTTTCGTCATTTACATCCACTTGTCTCTGGTTAGCTTCAGGATGTGATCCTCGAAAGTTGGTTAAGATCTACTGGCGGCCCTGGTCCTGCTGCCGCCTGCCTTATCATCTACCGTTTTGACAGAAAAGGTTATTTTGGTTCATAATCAAACTAGTTGGGACTAGTTTAAAGGGAGGTCTCTAAATGGCATTCGTAGGGGCTTTTGAGGCCAAGACGCACCTGGCGGATTTGCTCGATCGGGTTAGCAGCGGAGAGAAGATTACGATTACCAGGCACGGGGTTCCCGCGGCGAGGCTAGTTCCCGTCGAGGAAACAAAAGCAAGAATGACGCACCAGGAGATTGTGGAAGACATGCGGAAACTGCGCAAGCGGATCAAGCCTGGCAAGATGAATGTCCGTCAGATGGTGGAAGAAGGGCGGCGGTTTTGACGGGGATTGTTATTGATGCGTCCATGGCGCTCGCCTGGTGCTTTCCGGATGAGGCCAGCGGGTACGCCGACGGGGTACTGGTCGCGCTGGAAGGGCACGCGATACTAGTTCCGGCGCTGTGGCCGATTGAAATCACCAATGCTGTGTTGACGGCCGAACGGCGCAAGCGGGTCAGACAATCCGAGGTCCGGCGCTTTGTGGAGCTGCTGAACGGACTGACGGTTATCATGGATTCGCAATCAGTCGCAGAAAGTCTGGGCAATATTTTTCCGATCGCGCGGGAATACGGCCTTTCTGCATACGACGCCGCCTATCTGGATGTGGCGGTCCGGTATGGAGCGCCGTTGGCCACTCTCGACAGCACATTGCAGAAGGCTGGCCGCAAGGCGGGAATCGAGATATTCAAGGGCAGCGTAGCTTGAGAACTGGGCTGTCCCTCCAGGGGACAAAGCGAGCCACCGTCGAGGCGGGCTTGCGGCTACTCATCGAGACTCGCTCGCAGACGTCGATTCGACGGCTGCGGAGCACGATCCGGTGGGATGGGAAGCCCCCAAGCGAGCGACAAAGGTGAACACCGCGTTCTCGTCAAAGAACAATCGAGAGTTCGGGAGCACACATCAATCAGTGGATTTCGACGATCAGGAGGGCGACGGCGTGTTGCAATATGGTTTGCCATTACCACATGTGTGGTATAGGCTCCATCAACGAAGCCAACTCGCCACGATCTTTCAGCGCTTTCATGTCCGCTTTAATGTCCGCATCACATATTGCAGCATACTGTTTTACATCAAAGGCATACGTCCTTGTAAAGCATCGCCATATCCTCTAATAAGTCCGCTTCATGGTCCGTGCGGATCTCCGCCGTTGAACACCACTCAATCACGCCGCACTGATACAAGTGGATTCGGATGCGCGAGTGCAAGTAAATCATGCTTCAAGAGTTAGAAGGTCGCCCCAGATCGAGCATCCCGGTCAGACAAGGTACCCGACCTTTCCCGGCAACTTGACTAGACAGATGACTAGTTATACGATGTATTTCGGAGGTTGGTCATGGACTCCTGGCAGGTACAAGAGGCGAAAGCCCGATTTACTGAATTCCTCAATACGGCCCTCAAGAAGGGTCCACAGGTCGTAACGCGCCGCGGAGTCGAAACCGCAGTCCTGGTTCCAATTGAGGATTGGCGGCGCTTGGAGCAAAGCTCGCGTCCTGGACTCAAGGCCTTGCTTCTCGGGGCGGGGCCCCGCTTTGAAGATCTGGTTCCTGCTCGTGGCGCTTTTAAACGCCGCCCTCCCGTGGAGCTCAAGTGACCCGATATCTGCTCGACACGAATATTATTTCCGAAGTTCGTAAGCCCAAGCCGCATGGTGGCGTGCTTGCTTGGATTGAAGGGCTGCGTGACGATCAACTCTATATCTCGGCGGTCACGATCGGAGAATTGCAGCGGGGAATTGAACGAACCCGATCGCAGGACAAATCCAAAGCTCTCGCAATTGAGTCGTGGTTGGATGAATTGGAATCAACGTACAACGTGCTCCCGATGGATGCGGCGTGCTTTAGAGAGTGGGCTCGGGTCATGGAAGGCAAAGCAGATCATCTGTTGGAGGATGCCATGATTGCCGCGACAGCACGGGTGCACGCACTCAAAGTGGCCACGCGTAACGAAAATGATTTCGCCCTTTTCCGCGTAGATTTAGTCAACCCGTTCAAGCTTCATTCATAGTTCGAGAAAACCGGGCGCGCGGAAAGGAAAATTGTCGAGCCAGCCATTCTTGCGGTGACCAGTCACCCCAGAAACAAGACCAGATCGCTAGTGAACGATCAAGAGGGCATCGCCACATCGCATGCGTATGCGACGAAGCGCGATCCACGATGACTGGTCCACGCTGAAGACGCGGACCGCGGCTATTGGCTTGCCGCCGCTCGTGTAGCGAGGCTCGATCGGATTGGTGACGCGCCGGATTGCTCAGTCCACGCCCCAATGCCCTGACATCCACTGCTGCCCGGCTTCGACGAAGCCTTTACGCAGGGCAGGACATCGCATCGAAAAAAGCGCATTGAGATCAAGCGGCACGCGGCGCCCGCCAAGTTCCGGGCGCTCCCGCTCGATTCTATGCGCGCGTTATCGCGGGCGCCTGCTTTATCGGGCACCGCACCCATTCAGAAATGAATCCGGCGAACGCCATCAGCTTGATGTCGATGCACGTGCGATTGAGCGCGATCAGCTAGGGATGTCTGTCCCCACACTGCCCGATGGGACAGTTCGGTGATGTGCACCTTCTGCGTGACAATTTTCTCGTGTTCGGTTCCGCTGGCGAGCGACTCACGATCTGTCGTGCGAGCTTTCAGGATGCCGCGAAGTCGCTCTTCTTGGCTACTCTCAGATTACGACCAGCGCGCTCGCGAACCAAAGGAATCCCGTGCAACGCGTGAAGCACAGCCCGAGGCGTGACCCCAAAGATTCTTGGCCGGCTCTATGCGCGGAAACCGAAGCCGAGTGGGCCAAAAGACTCCGGGTTGCGAAGATCCCCGAAGATTCGATAAAGGAAGTGTGCAACCTTATAAGTACGCGCATCCAAGACGCCTGGCCCAACGTCAGCGCCGCGGAGAAACTTGTTTCCCAACTAGGTTGGGAGATCGTCACTAGCTACGTCAAAGATCTACCGGTTAGCCAAATGACGTTTAGGTTCAGTCTCTACTTCGAGCGAATCAGCACAGCGCGCCTAACTTTGCGAGAACAAGAAGTAGGTTTTTACATCGTTTGTGGGCTCGGGAACAAGGAAATCGCAGCGGAGATCGCACGCACAGTCGATACCGTGAAAAAGCACGTGCAATCCCTTCGTCGAAAGCTCGACATTCGAGCGGTCGGTGGGGATGACCGCGTCAACACGACGCTAAACCTCCTCGGACTCTAAACTCCGGCGCATCTTCTTTCATGGGAATTACTCGTAAGGGTAATCGACCAAATCGCGGCCGTAGAGTAGCGTGCCATTCAAGGCAGAGCGATAGCGCGACTACGTCCTGCCTGGAGGGCACGAATTGTGAAGCGCGCCAAGGGGACAAAAACCGAAGCGAAGGCACAGCATTCCCGTACTGAAGTTTATCTCACAGTTGATTCTTCGGGCATGGTCACGGCCGACTCGACCGCACGAGCAGACTTACCGGGTCATGAAACTTGGACCTTTGAATACGCGGGAGACCACGGTCTGCTTCAAAAACTGTTTCCCACCCGAGGGGACATCATAACGTTGCCGATTGATCGTCACAGTCGGGAATTGATCGAGATTGTGGCCAAGCGCGCGTCCGCGGAGAGTATCCGTTCCCGAAGCCTCGACGTTGCCGAATCCGCGCTGTTCTGCTACGGGTTGCGTTTTCGCCGCGTCCGTGCGATCGACATGCACATGCGGATCGTGCCAACGAGGAATCTTCGCGCGCAAATACAGAACGGGGAAATAGACTCTCTACTCATTATGGAAAACCTGCTAGTTCTCGACCCGAGCGATCAAGACGGTCCCAACGAAAGCAGCCTCGACCGCCTAAAGCGTGCCTATCTATTTCTCGAAGGGGTTGCCGGGTGTCGGCGCGACGCGACGGGCGCGGGCTACGACGCAACGAATTTCGCTGAGCAGGTAAATTCCATACCGGAATTGGCTGGGTTGTTCATCACCAGCTCGAATGAGAGCGATTTAGATCCGATGTCTGATTTGATGAATCTCGCTCTTGAGATCATCGAAAATCCAATTGTTGCTCGTCGTCTTAGGAAGCTCGCAGGGGCGCTGGCCCGCACCGCGGCACTGGAGCAACCGAAAATCGAACGGATTATCAGGCCGGAAACTTTTCCCGACTACTCTCGGCGGATTGCGGAAATCGCGGAGAAATTTGGCATACGTGTGCCTCAAATAGGTGCAAAGGCGCCTAGGTTGTAGATCACGCGAAGGCTTCAATGATATCGAAGCGGAAGCAGGAGAAGCAAATCGCTCGGACGCGCAGTGAACGACACCGGCGCAGGGGGTGCGAGGATCGCCAATGAAAGTGGTTTTTCGACTATGGCGCATGATTACAGAACGTTGATGGGTTAGCCCGCCGGAACCTGCGAGGGTTCTGCCGGAGCGGCCTTGATGTTCTGAGGGAGGTTTTTTAAATGATTGACGACACCAGTTCGCACGTTGCACCCGAAGGTAACCCCGGCAGTGAGTCCGGAAAACCGGAACCAGCCGTGGAGACGTTCGACGGAAATATTGAGGTGGATACTTGCCAAACCGTCGGGGCTGTCGACGCAGGGAAGCCGAATTCCGAACCCCTGCAGCCAGCCGATAACAAGGACGACGCCGAGAATGAAATCGCCGCACGCACAACTGTATCCGAACGCAAGCTCGCCGCGAATCGTCAAAACGCCACACATTCCACCGGCCCCAAAACCGCAGAGGGCAAAGCGGCTAGTTCAAGGAACGCGATAAGCCACGGCATTTTTGCCAGCAAACTATTTAGCCTGACCGCCGCAGGCGCGATCGAGCGTCGGGAGTACGAGGAGCTCGGGACTCAGCTCGTTGAGCACTTTCAACCTGTCGGGTTCAAGGAAGAACTGCTCGTTGCACAGATCTTTGCTGAGCTGGTTCGTCAAGGCCGCATTCTGCATTTTGAAGAAGAGGTTCTGAGTCGGAAAGAGTCGTTTTTCACCACGTCTGGGCTCGAAAAGGTTGTTAAGTACTTCGCGTGCCATAGTCGGGAGCTGGCCCGGCTGTTCCAAGAGCTTGAAGCCGAGCAATTCAACCGCAAGAGCCAAAGCCTGGCCGGCACTGCTCCCAAGGCCGAGCAACCACAGTCTCCCGGGTCGACGGCGGTTACTTTGGAGGGGGCTCCTGAGGCCAAGTGACCGAGCCCACGTCGCCGGAGAGCATTCTCGAGCCGGACATGCAGGTGGCCCGTCATTAGCGATCATAACGATCCAAGACGTGCGTGCGCGAGGGAAAATCCAAAACGAACCCACGGTCACAGAAGCCGTTCGGCCACACGCCAGCGACGTTCGCGGTGTACATCGTTGGAGTGGTGCTCGAATGGGCGACGGAGCAGGGTGGGCTTGCGGCAATCGAAAAGCGCAACGAAGCCAAAGCCAAGTCGCTGTACGACGCGATCGACTCGAGCGGCGGATACTACGCCTGCCCCGTCGAGAAGGCGTCGCGGTCGCGCATGAACGTGGTCTATCGCATCGCCGGTGGAAATGAAGAGGTCGAGAAGCAGTTCGCGAAGGATGCTGCCGCCGCGGGGCTGGTGGGGCTGCCGGGCCACCGCTCCGTCGGCGGGATGCGCGCATCTATCTACAACGCGGTGACGCTCGAGGCCGTCGAAGCGCTGGTGAATTTCATGCGCGAATTCCAGCGCACTCACGGATAGCGCAACCGCTGCGCAGCCATCGTCGCGCTCCGATCTCGTGCACGTCCGGCGACCGAGGCGGGCCGACCACGCGCGCGGAATGTTTGAGCGCCGAATGCGAAGTCAATTTCCGACGACCGAGGGCGTATTGGGTGCGCGGTGCTTGGTAGGGAACTGCTGCTGACCGCTCTGACTCTCCTCTTCATCCAACTGCGCTTTGAATTCGGCGATCAGGGACCTCGTAGCGCTACCCACACGCCAGCTGCCCCATTGTCTGAAATCGCTCCAAAGACTTCGTCCCGTCCGCGGATCGACAACATCCATGTAGGTAATGTCGACCGACACGGGCCTTTTGTCCGGACCATCGCGAGTCACATAGTCGCCCAGATACGGATTCGCGGAAAATATTAAGACCAGATCGGCTTTTTCGGGATCGGAAAGCACGTTGAAGCGATTCCAACTGTCGAGTTCCTCAAGGGCGGCCGGCTTAGCTTTGGCCATTCCCCTGGGGCAAGCGTCGCAGTAGATGAAGATGGATTTTGCCGCAATGACTTTCGGCGGCAAGGCGCGAACCATTTGATCTACGCGAATCGTACTGGTCGCCTTGTCCAGCGTTCCCAGTACCATCACATAGTCGCCTGCGAGCGCCTTCGACTTTCGCTGATTGCTCAGTAGGTACACGACGTTGGCCTTAGTGTCGGTGAGCACGTACTTGGCTCCCGCCTTCGCACAAGTGATAGTGCAGAGCGACAGCGCCCCGGCTTTGCTCGGTGTCGCTCCCTGCGCGCCTGGCTCCGCGCACATGCAGCGTGTGATTTGGCCTTTGAAAACCTGTTCTCCCTGCGCGCAAAGGCTCGCCGCGCCCAATAGCAAGAGCACTACGACTCCGGCGATCGTTCTCGCGATCCGCGAGATTATTGATGAACGGTCGGTCATAAATCCTTTCGTTTCGATCAAACCGCAAAACTACTTGCCAATACTCTGCTCGGCTTTGGGGACTCGGTGCCGATTCAAGAACGCTTGCTGCTCGGCCGGATTCGAGTCCATTTCCAGCTGCTCTCTTAAATCCGCGATCAAATCCCTCGTTGCCTTGGACACAAAATAACTGCCCGCTCGGTCGTAATCGCCCCACAGACTCGTACCGGTGCGCGGATCGATCACGTTCATGTACGTCGTATCGACCACCACACGTCGCGTGTCCGGGCCGTCTCGCGTCAGATAGTCGCCAAGATAGGGATTCGCAGAAAACAGGAAAACCAGGTCCGCCTTCGTGGGGTCTGCGACCATCGCGAACCGTTTCCAATCTGCAAGTTGTTCAAAGGCGACGCGCCCCACTTTCGACATGCCTCTAGGGCAGGCGTCGCAAATAATCGCGACGGACCTTGCCTGCGCAACTTTTGGAGGCAGCGCACGAACGATGTCGTCGACGTGAATCGTGTCGCTGGAATCATTGAGAGTTCCAACGACGACGACATTCTCCGCGGCAAACGCCTCGGGCTTTTTCTGATCGCTAAGCTGGTAGATGATTTTGTGTCCGTTATCTGCGAGCACGTACTTCGCGCCCGCTTTCACGCAAGCGATCGTACACTGCGCGTTCGATTCGCCCGCAACCGTCATCGATTTGTGACCGCCCAGGGCTGCGCACTTGCTGTCGGTGATTTCGCCTTTGAACGCTTGCTCTACGCGGGCGTCCAAGCTGAGCGCGGTGAGCAGGGCGCACGCAACGGCTCCGGCAACAGCCTTGCGCATTCGCGAGCTTGACGCTGGCCTGCAGGGCATGAATTTCCTCAAGCCGATCGCATTCAAAAACATTTGAGTAGCGTACGTCGATGACGCAATTTTTGTAAAGCCACCCATAAATGACACATAAAGAAGGATCCGCGCCTTTGAGCGTAGTAATGATCCGCCGCAACGATCCGATCGGCACGCTTCGCGACGACGATCGATTATATGGGACGCCGATAGCACCGTTTTGCGACTTCGAGCGATGGTGGCAGGGTAGAAGCTCCAGCCGCGGCAGCAGGAGCCTTCCGGCGTCCCCCCTAAGTGCTTCATACAAAGTTAGATAGCTTAGCCCGAATGAGGTTGTTCACATCTGTTTTTTCAATTGCATTGGCGTGAAGTTTGAAGCCACGGCATTTCAATCGTTGATCTAATATTTATGAATCGTTTATGTAAGTGAGGCCGCTCCGAGGAACGTAACCATGAGGCGACGAAGACGTGCTCGGTCATTGGGGCGAAAGTCCCCGGTACGAACGCGTCGCCGCCCGATCAGCGCCGGCGCACGGGGAGCACGCGCAGGTCTTTTCGCGCGGTTCATTGTGGCGGCCACGCTCGCGGCGTTCAGCTCCGCGCCGCCGATGAGCGGCGCTACGCCGCCCACTCCAGTTTCTTCGAACGTTTCCAGGCGACTATCGAGCAGCTTTAACTTCTCTTATGTAGTCCGGGTGACGCCGCCGGCGGGGACGCACAACGTGCGCGTTTCGATCCCTTTGCCCTCGAGTGATGAATTTCAAGAGATTTCGGAATTGGAACTCGAAGCGCCGGTGAAGGTCCGCGTGCATAGCGAGAAGGATGGCGCACAGTCCGCGTACTTCACTCTCGATTCATCGCGCACGCAGGTTCCGTTTCAAATTCGAGTGACATTCCACGTGGAGCGTTACGAGAGCCGTATTGATCTGGCGTCGGCGGTCGATCCGCCTGGCCCATTCCCGAAGAGTGTCGCCGCATTCTTGCAGCTGGATAAGTCGGCGCGTGGCGACGCGGCGATCGAAAGCGCATCGCTCGGACAAACTCAGGGGCTCGCGACGCCTCTTGAGAAAGCACACAGCATTTATGCGTACGTCGTCTCCACAATGCACTCCGCGAATGTCGCCGATGTTGACTCCGAATTCGTCGCAATGGCGCGGGCCGCAGGCATTCCCGCGCGGCTGGATAGCGGTTTTCTGCTTCCGGATGGGGAGGCGGAAGGAGTCGTGTCCGGCGATAACACTTGGGCGGAATTCTATGTAAATGGTATCGGTTGGATTCCCGTGGATGCTTCGCGAGCTGCGCAGAATCCGAACAGCAGCGACGCCTTTTTCGGCGCGATCGATGCGCGTCGCGTGATGATTTCTTCCGGGCGCGCCGGCCATGCTCCCTTTGCGCCGCTATCGAGCGTGCAGAACAGCGTGGTCTATCCATCGGTTGAGATGGACGGCAAGCCTTCTCCAAATTTCTCTCTCGATTTCTTTTTCGACGAAGCCAAGTTTACGACTACAAGATTCTCAGTCGTCAGAAAAGCGATTTTTGCCGGCGGCACATGGACGGCCGGCGGCCAATCCCTGCGTTATCCCTCGTAATGCGTTCTAGAGCCCCGATAGGGCCTTCCACAGCCCTTTAGAGCCTCTAAACGCTTCCTCGCGAAGTTGTCCTACCCGCGATTTCGTTGATTTAATTCTTACTACGCGTTTATGCCTCCTTTACTCCTTCCGCGCTACCTTTTCGCTTGTGAACGATAGGCGACACCACGAAAAGCGCGGCGCGGCAAGACCAAACAATTCGTGCCAGGGACCCCGACCGACGTTCACCGACTGGAGAACCACAATGAAAAAGACCCTAGCAGCGTGTTTGGCAGCGGTGTTCTCGCTCGTCGCGGTGGCGGCCTTTGCAGCTCAGGAGCAGAAGAGCTACACGGGAATCGTCACTGCCAGTCAGATTGCTTCGACCGGTGGAGTGGGAATTTGGGAAAAGAAACTCAATTGCCACGGAGAAGCGGACTGCGCCCAGAGGCTTGTGGCGGCGGGTGGCAAGTATGTGCTGGTGACCACCAAGGGCGTATATCAACTGAGCGATCAGAAGAAGGCTGCGCACTACGTCGCGCAGGCAGTGACCATCAGCGGGCCGTTCGATAGCTCCACCAAGACGATCGAAGTGGCCGACGTGCAGATTTACAACTCGTCGTCACAGAGTGCTGGCCTGCAGTGAGCAATCGTGCTTCGCGGAAGCGGCAGGGTTGCAGGCCGCCGCAGCTTGACAAGCCTGTAGCCCTCCGCTGATTCCGCTGAAGCGCGACTCGCGCCCACGAAGCCGCGAACAACGCCATGGCAGTCAAGATCGAGCAACGGTCCACGCAGCAAGATCTCCTCGGATCTTCCCCGGCGACCCTTGTCCAGACAGGCGATCAGATCGACCACTACCGAATTGATGGGCTCGTCGCGCGCACCGCACTCGCATCGACATTTCGCGGAACGCACCTTGGAAATGGCCGCAAAGTCGCGATAAAAATGCCGCATCTGGAAAACGAAAGCGGCCGCGCCGTTTGGGAACGGCTGCGCCGTGAGGAAGCGATCGGCGCGAGACTCGATCATCCGCGCGTGGTTCGCGTTTTGCGCGACGACGAACGCAGCCGGTTCTACCTGGTGACGGAGTGGGTTGAAGGGAATTCCTTACGCCAGGTTATTGATAGGGAAGGGCGTCTGGATCAGGCGCGTGCCACCCGAATTGCCGCGAACATTTGCGAAGCGCTGTACTATGTGCACAGTCGCGGCGTGGTGCACAGAGATCTGAAGCCCGAAAACGTGTTGTTGGATTCCGCCGATCAAATCACGCTGATCGATTTCGGCATTGCCGTTGAAAGCGGAGCTCAAGGCCTCGCGCTGCGCAAGCCGTCCGAGGCTATCGGAACGCCGGATTACATCTCCCCCGAGGAAGTGAAGGGCATTCGCGGCAATGCGCGGAGCGATATCTACGCGCTGGGCGTGATGCTCTACGAAATGCTCACGGGTGGGACTCCCTTTGAAGGCTGCAATTCGCTGGTGATCATGAACGGCCGCCTGCTGGACGATCCCGCGCCAATCCGTACGATCGCACCCGAGATTTCCGTCGGCCTCGAGACGATCATCGGCCGCGCACTGCAACGCGATCCGCGGCGGCGCTACGCCAGTGCGTTTGAATTCGCGAGTGACCTCGAGCGCCTGAGTTTTATGGCGTCGGTTGCACATGCGGCGCCGGAGGGGCTGCCCGGCGTTTAGCAGTCGTTTATCTTTTGTTTAGTATATTGTAATACCGATAGAAGAGAAGTAAATGAGAGGCATCGAATTTATGCGTTTGCTCAAACGGGCGCGCTCTTTTATGGTCAATCGTGAGATTGGAAGTGGATGCCAGATGCGACCGAGTGGCATTTACGGCACGAATGACAATCCGATCCCGGCGGGCAGCGCCGCAGCCCAGTCGGGAAGGAAAGAGGGCCACGTGAGCAAAGGCAACGTTTTGGTAATCGATGACGATCCGCAGATTTGCCGCATGATGCGCGTGAACCTGATCGGGCAAGGCTTTGAGGTCACCGACGTCCGAAACGGCATGGATGGCCTCGAGCTGCTGCGCACTGGAAAATACGATCTCGTGCTTCTCGATATCAATATGCCCGGCATGAGCGGCGTCGAAGTATGCCGCGAGATTCGCTACACCTCCGACATCGTCGTCATCATGCTCAGCGTGAAGGCCAGCGAATCCGACAAGACGCGCGCGTTCGATGCCGGCGCCGACGATTACATGACGAAACCTTTTAGCTTTCCGGAATTGATGGCCCGTATGCGCGCGACGCTCCGGAGAAAGAGCCCAGCGCTCGAAGCCGAATGCAAGAAGATGAAGTTGGGCGAAGTTCAGATCGATTTCGAGGCGCGCCAGGTGCAGACGCAGGGCGACGAACAAGAGCGGCTTACGCCGAAGGAATGGGAAGTCCTGCACTATCTCGCGACGCACGCCAACCGCACGGTGACGCACCGGGAATTGCTGCGCGGCGTATGGGGCTCCGACGCCGGCGACGAGAAAGAATATCTGCGAGTTTTCATCAATCGCCTGCGAAAAAAGCTTGAGAGCTCGCCGCAAAATCCAGTGTATCTGCTGACCGAGCCTTGGATGGGATACCGATTGAGGTTGCCGCAATGTAAACACAAACGAGTCTTGCAAGAATTCGAGCGATGATTGCCGGAGGCGGGCGCACCGTGCCGTTGCGGACGCCGCCGGCAGGCGTCTGGGCGGAGTCCATTCGTCCCGTTTTCGCCGGGACTTGGCGAGAATCCGGCGGCACATATCCGGTCATTCTTGCGCAGGCCGCGGCGCTCTCGCTGGGATACCGGCACGATTTCCTGTTGAAGGTTGCCGCGCTTGTGGACCCGGTGCTCGGCGCAAAGGTGATGGCCGCCGAGCGTGCGGCGGCAGAGGCGGGCAAGAATCTTCGTGTGCCTCGCCACCGAGTGATTCACATCTTTCTGCGTTCGCCAGAGTTCTTAGTTCTGGGCTTTGAGGGCGAGAAGGCCACGGAATTTCAGGGAAAGCAAAGTCTCCGCTACGATGAATATTTGAGGGCTCGCAACCCGCAGCCGTTTTTCGCTTTCGTGGCGCGCGGCCAGTACGCGTCGACCGATGAAAACGCCAAGAATCTGCGGCGATTTGTTCCTGTGGATGACGGGCGGCTGGCAGGCTGGGGCGATGAGTGCCTGGTCGATTGGCTGGGCCACGCGGGCAATCGTCTCGATAAAGCTTCAGAGATCGTGAACCACTACCTCACCGATTCTCCGGCGCCGCCGGCCGAATTGGTCGCGGCGAGCTAAGAACCCGGCGTACCGGGTTTGAGTCTTCTCACCTGTGGGCGGCGCGTTTCTTGAATGACTATCGCTGCGACTGCGGGGTTTTCGCGGAAGCGTTTATTTCCGTCGCCAACGGCAAGCGGAACGTGAAGACGGAACCTTCTCCTAACTTGCTCACCACTCCGATCGTGCCGCCGTGGGCTTCGACAATAGCTTTGGCGATCGCCAAGCCCATGCCGGTGCCCGCGACGCGGTGCCGCTGATTTTTGCCGCGATAAAATTTCTCGAAAATCTGGCCGAGTTCAGCTTCTTCGATTCCGGGACCGTGGTCTGAGACGCTCACTGCCACGAAGCCATCTTTTTCCTCCGTGCGCAGCGTGATGGGTTGGTCTTCGGACGAATACAGATCCGCGTTGTCAATCAAATGGAGCAGCACCTTTTGCGATAGCGGTAGATCGGCCAGGACCTGCACCTTGGGATCCGTCACCTCGAAGAGTATGGGCCGGTTGTGTAGCAAGATCTTGCGAGCCGCGAGTGCTGACGAAATCAATTCGCCGATGGCATGCGGCGCCAAATCGACTTTGATTTCGCCCGCCTCGAGCCGCGCAATCTCCGAGGCTTCATCGATCAATCGATTGATCCGATCGCATTCCTCGTCGATGATCAGCAGAAGTTCCTTTTGTTGCTCGCGGTCGAATTCCACGTTTGCAAGCAAGCCGGTCGCCGATCCCTTGATCGAAGTAAGCGGAGTCCGGAAATCGTGGGTGATGGCGTCCAGCAAAACCGATTTCAGGCGTTCATTTTCCCGCGCGGCTTCGATTTTGCCGGCATCTTCGATCATGCGCGCGCGTTCGACGGCAACCGCGATGAGCGTTTCCATCGCTCGAATCGTCGAGTCGGAAAGAGCCACGCCTGAAAGCCGCAGGCTGCCGATCTCACGCCCTCGCATGCGGAGGATCACAACGCAGTCTGTCCCGCTGGAATCGCTGTGAGGCACGCTTTCCTCGCTCTTAGCGGCGGGTATTACTCTTATGGGTCCCGCGTTCTGAACGGTCGCAGTCTCGTCACCCCAGTGATGGAGTTGTTGGCCATCGGAAAGCAACAATGTCGCGGCGCGGACGCCGAATGATTCCACGATGTATCGCGGAACTGACTCCAACACCTCGATGGGGTTTCCCGCGCGCAGCAGGCGCTGACTGAAATCGTAAAGCCCCTCGGCTTCACGGCGCCTTCGATTGGCCTCCTTGGCCTGGCGGCGCGCTCGCGCCGAAAGATAGCTACCGATCACGCCGGTGGCGGTGAACGAGAACAGCGCAACCCAGTCCCTGGAATCGGCGATGTTGAAGGTGCCAACTGGTGGCAAAACGAAGTAGTCGTAACACAAGGTCGCAGCGACGGACATGACCACGGCGACCCCGAGTCCCCAGAGCGTCGAGGCGCCCAAAATTGCAAGCAGCAGCACAAATCCCACGGTCGCTGCGTTGATCAATCCGCCGTGGACGTAACTCACCATGATGATTGCAATCAGGGATAGGCCGGCGAGATGGCGTCCAACGAGCCAGAGGACTTTTTTCAACATGTAGGGATGATACCCGCCATCAGGGGATTGGGTCTTGTTGTACGTTTGCCGGACATGCGGTTGCATGGCCAAGTCCGCGAATTTCGGCTCGGGCGTGCGGAGTGGTTCCGGCATGGCGTGAGCGATTCCCACCCAGGACCACGATACCGGCTGGCACCGAGGCAGGTCTAATTTATTTAATCGATACAATCTATTTACGAATCGGCCGAGTCCGCTTCAAGGGCTCCCCGGCGGTGATGGAACGCATTCTCCATGCCTCGCGGCGGTTGGGCGTCTTGAGGAATGGGGCAGCGGGGCATGCCGCCGGGGAAGTCGGCCCCGTCAGTCCCGGTCGGTATACCCCCAAAACCGGCTCTACGAAATCATTAGGAAGGGTTTATGCCTTATTTAGCCGCTTCCGCCTAGAGTGGGCCATGGCCCAATCGGCGTTGATGGTCGATAATCCGAGGAAAGATCGCATGAGCTTAGGCCGCATTTTGGTCGTGGATGACGAACCACAGATTCGCCGCATGATGCGGACGATCCTGATCGCGGAAGGATTCGAGGTCACGGACGCTCGCAGTGGCGGTGAAGCGCTGGAGAAGCTGCGCTCCGCGAAGTACGACGTCATTCTGCTGGACATCAATATGGCCGGCATCACAGGAACGGAAACTTGCCGAGCCATTCGCGCCGGCTCCGATGTGCCCATCATTATGTTGACGGTGCGCAAGACCGAAAAGGACAAGACCGAAGCCTTCGAGGCCGGCGCCGACGATTACGTCACCAAGCCGTTCAGCACGCCGGAATTGCTGGCGCGCATCCGCGCCAGGCTCCGGAGAAAATCGCGTTCTCCCGGCTTCCAGGGCACCCATTTGCGGCTGGGAGAGATTGAGATCGACTTCGAGACGCGACAAGTGAAAGGCGGCAAGGACGAGGAGCGATTGACTCCGAAAGAATTCGAGCTGCTTTCTTACATGGCCGCGCACCCAAACAAAATTGTCACGCACCGAGAATTATTGCAGGAAGTGTGGAGCTCGGATGCCGGCGATCAGAAAGAATACTTGCGCGTTTTCATCAATCGACTGCGGAATAAGATTGAGCGCGAGCCGGACGAGCCGCAATATCTGCTCACCGAGCCTTGGGTCGGCTATCGCCTGAAGCTGCCTGATTAGTTCTTCGAAGTATTTCTCGCGTCCATCCATTTTTTAAATTCTCGCGACTGAATTCGCTCGACTTATTCGCCAAAACTCGTGTGCAGACCTGGCGTGGACCTTGCAGCGCCGCATTCCGTTTCGATCCCATCCCAGCCGCAAATAATTTAGCAATTACCTATGGACGGTTTATGCCTCGTTTAGGCCCCAACGCCTAAAGTGGCTGGCATGAAATTTGAGCGCATTTTCAAAGCAAATCAGCGAAAGCGGGCGCGGGCTGCGGTTTCGCTGGCGAATCCGAAGATGCGCGTGGACGGGAATCCGCGCCGTTACGATTTCCTTAAGAAACGTTTAGATTACGTTTATGTATATGTTATACGGTCGATACACTACATCGATTCTTTGCGTTGGACCGCGAGATCGCTGATGCGTATTGTCCTTCGCACGCCGTCGCGCACTTATGGATCGTTGGTTGGCGCGATATCACTCGATACCAATTAAAAGGAGAGCTCACTCGATGCGAGCCGCAGCAAAGTGTTTTCTGGATTCATTCAAATCTATATTCGTCGCGACTCTCGTATGCGCTCTGATTCCCGTTAGTGGACTTCAGGCGCAGTCGACAGCGCAGCCTGATCTGCACAGAGAAATCGCAGCGGTCACTCCCGGTAGCGCTCCATACGTCGCACCGACGGATGGCGGCGTCCGCGGTGTTGCGCGAGACGGATCGCAGCCTGTGCCTGGAGTGCAGGTAATTATCCACAGCGTTGATGCCGGCACAGATCGCAGCGTCGTGAGTGGCAGGGACGGATATTTCTCCGTCAGAAACTTGAAGCCCGGCACGTACCGGCTGACGGCGACAGGAGAAGGATTCGTCGCGCGCGCAGTCACTGTGGAACTAGCCGCGGGGCAATTTATGAAGATTGACCTGGCCCTCGGGCACAGTGCGGCGATGCCGGATCATGAAGCGGCGCAGCCCGCGCCCGACGTGCCGGCTCCAGCGGCATCCAGCAGCGCCAATGCATCGTCGGCCTCTTCTACGTCCGCGGAAGGGGAAGTGCCCGCCGCGGTTGAGAAAAAGCTCGAGGAGATGGAAGCGCGCATCGCAGACCTTGAGGCGCAACTGAAGGACAAGAAGGCCCCGGCTGAGACAGCATCGCTCGCGCCGAGCGCTCCAACGTCTCCGGCTGAAGCGCCGGCTTCCGAGTCTGCGATTGGGCCGTCATCCGCAGCGGCGCCCGAATCGGCCGAAGCGGCTCCCGCATCGACTTCGAGTTCTGCGTCAGCTCCGGCCGACGCAACTCTTTCGTCGTCATCGCAAGACGCCACACCGGCAAAAAAAGCGCCGCCGGTGCAGACGTTCTCGCTCTACGACTACACCTGGTTGAATGGCAACTCGCGTAACAAGGACACTCCGCTCGCGATGAAATACTTTACGCCGGAAATCCGAGTGGACACTCACTTCATGGAAGATTACAACCAGCCCCGAGATCACACGATGGGCGGGGCGACCGAATCGTTTCGCTCCGGTGAAGTGCAGGTGGAGCAGGTCAGCTTTGGCGGCGACTTGGACGTGGGCAATGCACGTTTCCGGGTCCTGACCATGAATGGCTTGTTTGCGACGACGACGCCGCGGAATGACCCCAGCACCGCGGTCGGCCAATGGGATCTTCGCGATGCCTACCGCTATGTGTCAGAAGCCTGGGGCGGATACCACTTCAACGTAAATCATGGACTGAACATCGATGCCGGAATCTTCGTGTCTTACATCGGCCTGTTCAGTTACTACAACTTCGACAACTGGACCTATCAGCCGTCCTACGTTTCTTCCAACACGCCGTGGTTCTTCAACGGCATACGAATTCAGTGGTTCCCAACTGCCAGACTCAAGATCGAGCCGTGGATCATCAACGGATGGCAGTCCTATGCCAAACCGAACGGCCATATGGGGTTGGGAGGGCAGATCCTCTGGCGTCCCAACGGCTGGCTCTCATTCGTCTTCAATAATTACGGATATGGTGAGGATACGCCCGGCAATACGGCGCGGGCGCGCATCCACACCGACGACAGCATGGAACTGAAATACTACGACCATCCCGACTATAGGGGCCTCGACAAGATGGCCATGTCCTTCACCGGCGACCTCGGTTGCGAATACGGCGCCAACAGCGGCGTAAGCTGCTGGGGCAACAAAGGCGCCCAGCCCTCGCAGTACTTTGCAGGGTGGATGGCCTACAACCGATTCTGGTTCCACAAGGACCTATTCGGAGTGACGCTCGGCGGCGGCTATCTGGACAATCCGGGCCGCTATCTGACGTTGCTTCCGCCGATCAATGGCGCGGACGCGATCTCAGGTTCTCCGTACTTCCCGGCCTTTCCTGGCAGCAAGTACAAGGCGTGGGACACGACAGCCACTTTCGACTATATGCCGTCTGAGTTCATGACATTCCGCCTAGAGGCCGGCTTCCGGCAAGCAAACGTCCCATACTTCTCGGGCAAGCAGGGGATAACGCCTCCGGGCGGCAACACCGGCACTCCTGGGTCCTATATCTGCACAAATGGCACAACCTCCGCCGCGTCTGATTTCGCGCCATCAGGGTTCGGCTTCACCGCGGACAACGTCGGTAACGCCGTCGCGAATAGCTGCGCTGCTCAATACAACACCGAGGGCTCTGGCGGCTGGACAGCCTGGCAGCCGGATCTTCGTAGGTCACAGTTTGTGACCACCGCCGCCATCATGGTCAAGTTCTAACTCTGGCAAACCCGGCAGAGCTGGGGCCGCGCGGCGGCTCCAGCTCTTCGCCGGAACCGCAAAGGCCTAGGCCAAGAGGAAATCAGCGAGCTGAATGAAACTCCGATGAACTCCAACGCAAAACTCGTCGTGGCGCTTGTCTGGACCTTGTGGGTTGGAAGCATCGCGCTGGGACTCACGGTATTCGTCGGGGCCGGTGCGTTTTTCCAAGACACTCTTCACGAGGATTTTCAATCCGCAGATCGAGCAATTACCGCAACGCCACGCGCTATCTGATGGGATTCAGCGACGATCGGAGTCTTGACGTTGCGACCGACGTCGAGCAGGTTCGCAGCGGATACGTCCGCTATGCGGTTCGATTGCAGCTTTCTTCCGGCGCGGAGCAATCCGTCGCTGTGATGGGCCCGCTCGGTGGACTGCGCCCCGAAGTGCAAGATATGACCGGCGACGGAGTGCGCAACGATTTGGTTCTGACTCCGGCGCTAATCCGTTGGCCGCTCACTGTGCTGGTGAACGATGGCCACGATCATTTTGTGGTGGCCATTTCCAGCCCCGCACCAGGTTCTTTGGGCACAGGCGAGGATCGGGCATCGGGGACGCACTACTCGCAGTGCAACGTTGCGTTGATCTCTTCCAGATTCAAAGCCGACTCTCTGACGATTTGCGAAGGACCATTTCTTCCGCAGTCGCAAGAGGCCTTCGTATCTCCTGCCGCTCAACGGGCGACCGTTCGCTGGGGCCACTCATTCAGTGCGGGAAGAGCGCCTCCTCGCGTTTAGCAGCGACCTTTCAGAAAAACCAGTTATGGTCGAGAGGATTGTCGGATCTGGGCATGCTGCCCGCGTCCGAGTTGGAAGAGTTTGTTCCAATTTCTGGAATTGCCCGCTCATTTGGCGTGGCGGATTGGACCGACGCGTATGAAAAGCAAGAATGCCGCATTTGGATTGGTAATCGGTTGCGTGATTTCGCTGGGAGCGCTCGTTGGCTGCGGATCGCATAGCGATCCGGCCGCGGAGGCGCCGCCTCCCGCCACTGTGATTCCGGGCGTGGACCTTGCCGACTTCGCGGTGGAGCATCCGGAGCAGTATCCAATCGTAACGGCGGCGGAATATTCAGCGCCATCGGAATTGGTCGTCACCGGCACCGTGATGCCGGATATCTCGCGGACTGTGCCGGTGATTACGCTGGCCTCCGGCCGTGTTGTGGACATCCGCGCGCGCCTGGGCGACACGGTGAGAAAAGGCCAGCTCTTGCTGCGTGTGCGCAGCGACGACGTGGCAGGGGGCTTCGACGCTTATCGCAAAGCCGTCGCCGACGAGCTTTTCGCGCGAAAGCAATTGGATCGAGCCAAGGACCTGTACGCACACGGCGCGATCGCTACGCAGGACCTCGAGACCGCGCAAGACACCGAAGACGATGCCAAGACGACGCTGGACACGGCGACCGAGCACCTCAAACTCCTGGGCAACGATCCCGATAAGCCCAACGGCATCGTGGATATTGTCGCGCCGATCTCCGGCGTAATCACCGATCAGGAGGTGACGATCGCGGCGAGCGTGCAATCGTACTCATCGCCGAATCCATTCACGATTTCGGATCTCTCCAGCGTCTGGATCGTTTGCGATGTCTACGAAAACGATATGGCCAACGTGCGCGTGGGTTACACCGCCGACGTACGCCTGACCGCGTTTCCCGATCGCGTTTTCAAGGGGAGGATCAGCGACATCGGCGCGATTCTCGATCCGACGATTCGCACAGCCAAGGTTCGCATTGAAGTGCCCAATCCGGGCTTGATGATGCGCCCCGGCATGTTTGCAACGGCCACTTTCTTTAGCACCGATCAACATACTTACACGTCCGTGCCGGCGTCCGCGATCCTGCATTTGCACGATCGCGATTACGTCTTCATCCCATCGCAGGGAAAGTTCAAGCGAACCGAAGTCACCAGCGGCGAACAGCTGCCGAACCAGATGCAGGAAATCCTGTCCGGACTGAAACCGGGACAGCACGTCGTGTCGAATGCGGTCGTTCTCCAAAACGTAATCGACAATGAGTGATGCGAGATTCGGGGGCTCAAGGGCGAAACAATGATTCGCAAACTCGTAGATTTCGCGCTCAATAACCGGTTCGTCGTGATTGCCACCGCGCTGATGGTGATGTTTGCCGGCGCGCTGTGCTTCCATGACATGCCGGTCGAGGCCTATCCGGACATTGCCGATAACTACGTGACGATCATTTCTCAATGGCCGGGCCGATCCGCCGAAGAGGTCGAGCAGCAGGTGACCATTCCCATCGAGATTCAGATGGGCGGGATTTCGCATTTATCGACGCTGCGGTCGGAATCGATTTTCGGCCTTTCCTTGATCACCGCCATTTTCGACGATTCGTCCAACAACGATTGGAACCGCGAGAAGGTCCTTGAAAGGTTGACGCTGGTTTCAGTACCGCCGGGCGTTCAGCCTCAGATCGGAACGGATTGGAGCCTCACCGGGCAAATCTATTGGTACACGCTCAGAAGCACAAATCCGCAGTACGACCTGATGAATCTGAGGTCCATCGAAGATTGGACGCTCTATAAGGAATTCAAATCCGTTCCCAACGTGGTGGACGTTTCCGATTTCGGAGGCACCGCGCGCGAATATCAGGTGCGCGTGGATCCGCAAAAACTGATTGAGTACGGATTGAGCATCGGTCAAGTGGAGCAGCAGCTAGAAATCAACAACAACAACGCGGGCGGCAGCTTTGTGGAGTTGGGCTTGCAGCAGGCGAACGTTCGCGCGCTCGGGCTTTACCGCAACGTCCAGGACATCGAGCAGACGGTCCTGACGACGAAAAACGGGACGCCCGTTCGTGTGAAAGACATCGCGGTCGTTGATTGGGGCCCCAGAATTCGATTGGGGCACATGGCCCGCGCAACGCATCGTCCGGATGGCGTGATCGTAGATGAAGACGACGTGATCCAGGGCAGCGTGCTGATGCTCAAGGGCGCGGAGGAAGGACCAACGCTCGACGGAATCCACAAGAAGGTAGATCAGCTCAATAACCGCATTCTGCCCGAGGGCGTGAAGATCATTCCCATGCTGGATCGCAGCGATCTGCTGCATTTCACGCTGCACACCGTGCTGCACAACCTCGGCGAGGGAATGATTCTGGTCACGATCATCCTGCTGCTTTTCCTCGGCAACATTCGCGCCGCGATCATCGTTGCGCTAACGATTCCATTTTCGCTGATGTTCGCGTCGATCTGGCTCGATCAGAGCAAGATTCCCGCAAACCTGCTTTCGCTCGGCGCCCTCGATTTCGGAATGATGGTGGATGGCGCGGTGGTCATGGTGGAAAACATCGTGCGCCACCTGGGCCATCGCGCGCAGCAGAACGGCAACATCACGGTGCAGGACGCGATTCGCGAAGCCTGTCACGAAGTTCAACGGCCCGTGTTTTTCGCCATCGCCATCATCATCACCGCTTATATGCCGATTTTCACGCTGCAGCGCGTGGAAGGCAGATTGTTCAAGCCGATGGCTTGGACAGTGGCGTTCGCACTACTCGGCGCCATGACCTACGCGATCCTGGTTGCGCCCGTCCTAAGCAGTTGGGCGTTTCGCAAAGGCGTTAAGGAATGGCACAACCCTGTTTTGACGTCACTGACGAACTGGTATCGCAAAGCCGTCCGGCAAGCCATCGATTATCGCTGGATAACGATAGGAGTTGGGATGGCCGGCTTCATAGTGGCGATGTACCTCACGTTTAGCGGGATCATCGGCGCCGAATTCCTACCGCATCTTGATGAAGGCGCGATCTGGGCGCGCGGTGAACTGGCGAACAGCACGGATGAGACGGAAGGGACGCGCTTCACCACGCAGTCGCGCCTTATCTTCGCTTCGTTTCCCGAAGTCACCACGGTTGTCTCGCAATCCGGAGCGCCCGACGACGGAACCGACACCGGAGGCTTCGGCAATACCGAGTATTTCGTGGATTTGAAGCCCAAGGAACAGTGGCGCCCTGTCTTCCATAGGGACAAAGATGAACTGATCGCCGCGATGAATCGCGAGGTTCAGAAGTATCCAGGGGCTTTCTGGAATTTCTCACAGCCCATCGAAGATAACGTGGATGAGACGATGACCGGCACGAAGGGCGGGCTTGCCGTGAAGCTTTTCGGCCCGGACTTGGATGTTCTCGAATCGAAGGGCGAAGAGATCAAGGATGTGATGTCCCAGATTGCGGGAGTCAAAGATTTGGGGCTTCAGCGTGATACGGGCCAGCCGAATCTCGATATTACAGTCGATCGTCAAGCGTGTGCGCGGTTTGGCATTAATGTGGCGGATGTTCAGGATGCCATCCAAACGGCCGTCGGCGGTTTTCCGATCAGCCAGGTTCTGCAAGGAGAGGCCGTCTACAACTTAACGGTCCGCTATCAGAAACCCTATCGCGATACCAAGGAGGCGATTCAGAGCATTCGCATTCTCTCCCCCTCGGGCGAGCGCGTGTCCTTGGCGCAGCTGACCCATGTTGAGATCAAGGACGGCGCGTACGATATCTACCGCGAAGCAAACTCACGTTATGTCGCAATTCGATTTGAGGTGCGTGACCGGGATCTCGGAACCACCGTCCGCGAATGCATAGCGAAGATTGCGCAGAACGTGCAGTTGCCCCGCGGCTATCACCTCGAGTGGGCGGGGGAATACGAAAGCGAGGTGCGCGCCGAAGCCAGACTGCTGGTGATCGTTCCGATCACCATCCTGGTGATTTTCATTATTCTCTATACGATGTTTCGCTCAGCCAAGTGGGCGCTTTTGATTCTGGCCACGGTGTTGATGGCGCGCGTCGGAGGCCTGCTCGCCTTGCTGATGACGCACACATTCTTTAGCGTCGCATCGGGCGTCGGCTTCCTCGCGCTCTTCGGGGTTTCGGTGCAAACCGGCGTCATCATGCTCGAATACATCAATCAGCTCCGCGCACGCGGCTACACGGTTGCCGACGCCGCGGTCGAAGGCGCCGTCCTGCGGCTGCGCCCCATCATGATCACCATGCTCGTGGCCACGTTCGGCCTTTTGCCCGCCGCGTTTTCTCACGCCATTGGCTCGGATTCGCAGCGGCCCTTCGCGATCGTGATCGTCGGAGGTTTAATTGCCGACCTGGTCATGAGCATATTTATCCTGCCCACGCTCTACGTGTGGTTTGCGGGCGACGGCGACGTCTTGCCGAAGCCGGAGGTATCCGCATGAAGTTGAAGTTCCAGAACCGTTTTCTTGATAATTTCGTCATCGCCCTGGTTGCGTCGGGGATGATTCTCGCTTGCACGTGGGCTACGACGCCGGCGTTCGCCCAAACCACGGGACCCGTCAGAATCACGCTGGACGACGCCATTCAGTTGTTTCTCACTCACAACCACAACCTAATCGCCTTGCGCGACACGATTGATCAGAGCAAAGACCTGGAAATCACCGCCGGCCTCAAGCCGAATCCGGATTTCTTTACCGACTGGGAATATTTGCCGCT
Organism: Candidatus Acidiferrales bacterium; assembly: GCA_050014395.1. Taxonomy (GTDB): domain Bacteria; phylum Acidobacteriota; class Terriglobia; order Acidiferrales; family UBA7541; genus DASPOJ01. The sequence continues at coordinate 35,559 of JBEKDK010000036.1, forward strand.
TGGCTCGCCCGCCTGGCAGAATCCCGACCTATACCAGGGAGAGTCCGTCGCGACCTATTTGAAGGACAGCACGGAGGGCGACCTCGGATTAAGTTATCTGATCGAACGCGGAGGAAAACGCCGCGATCGTTTGCAAAACGCCAAGGACAACACGGCGGTGACCACTTCGCTGGTCGGAGACAACGAGCGCACCGAGACGTTTCAAGTCGCGACGCTGTTCTTCAACGTGCAGCTTGCGGAGTCAACCCTCGATCTTGCCAATCAGGACCTTGCGAGCTATCAGAAAACCGTCGATCTCAGCGAGATCACTTACAAAGCCGGCGGCATGAGCGAAGGCGACTTCTTGATGATCAAGCTCCAGCTCCTGCAATTTCAGGCGGACGTCGCGCAGGCGATCCAGATGAGGGTGCAGGCGCTCTCTGACCTGCGAAATATGCTCGGGTACGAATCCGTTCCCGCGAACTACGACGTCGCCGGTGACTTCGACTACGCACAGTTTAAGGTGAATCTCGAAGATCTTCAACTGAAAGCGTTGCAATTGCGTCCCGATTACAAGGCGGCGCAGCAGAGCGTCACCGCGGCACAAAGCGGATACAAGTTGGCCAAGGCCGATGGAGTGCAGGATCTTACAGTCTCAGGGAACTATTCGCACGTAAACGGCATCAACGCCGCGACGTTTCTTTTGAGCATCCCGCTTGCGGTTCACGATCGCAACCAAGGCGAAATCGCGCGCACCAACTCTGTGATCGCGATGTCGCAAGAGCAAGACAAAGCGGCGAACGAGCAAGTGTTGACCGATGTTAACGATGCCTATCAGAACCTGGTCGCCAATGACGTCGTCGTCGCGCTCTACAAGTCCGGTTATCTCGACATGGCCAAACGCGACTTGGACATTAACGAGTACTCCTATCAGCACGGCTCGGCGAGTTTGCTTGATTTTCTCGAAGCGGAGCGCACCTATCGCGCCACTGAGCTGGCCTATCGCCAAGCGCTCGCTTCTTGGCTGCAGTCCGTCGAGCAGGTGAAGGAAGCTGTGGGCACGCGATCGTTGCCGTAGTCGTTGCGTGCAGCCGCGCCGATGAATCACAATCGGCGCGGCGCGAATTGCTCTTACGATGTTCCGAGTTTGTGCAGCGTGTGAAGTTGGCAAATTACGCTGGTCCGGGCGCCCGGTTATACAGCGGGGCGCGCCGAAGGAGTGGCCCGGGTGACAAAACAAGAGGTTCGCGGTTGGATCGAGGAAATCGGCGTCATTCCCGTGCTACGGACCAACTCGTCGGACGAGGCGATATTTGTCGCCGACGCGGTCTTCCAGGGTGGCATTCCGATCGCGGAGGTCGCCATGACCGCGCCCGGCGCCACCAAGGCAATCGCCCAGTTGCTGCAGCACGCTCCGCCCATCGTGGTGGGAGCAGGAAGCGTGTTGGACATTGAAACCGCACGCATCGCATTGGACGCGGGCGCGCAATTTCTCACCACCGACGGATTTCATCCGGACGTAACCACGTTCGCCGTACGGGAAGGGGTCGTCGTGATCCCCGGAAGTCTCAGCCCCACCGAGGTGATTGCGGCTTGGAAAATCGGTTGCGATTTCGTGAAAGTTGCCCCATGCGCCCAGATTGGCGGTGAGGCTTACATCAAAGCCTTGCACAAAATGTTTCCGCACATTCCATTGATCGCCGCAGGTGGCGTCAGCCAACAGAACGCGACCAATTTCATTCTCGCCGGCGCCGTGGCCCTTGGAATCGGCGATGAACTGATTCCCAGAGACGCTTTACAGCGCCGACAGAGCGACCGCATCGGCGAATTGGCCCGCAGGTTTGTGGGTTTTGTGAAAGCTGCCCGCGCCGAACTCGCCGCCAGAACGCGAGGACTTCGGCCGGTTTCTTGAACGAGAGCTTCCTCAGTCGTGTTTCGCTGTGTCCGGATCGCGCACTGGAAAAGGTCACTCCGGAAACTGCAGGCGATAGCCGACCCACGGCTCCGTGAGCAGGTATTTCGGAGATGTTGGTTTCTGCTCGATCTTCTTGCGCAGGCGATTCACGAACACGCGCAGGTATTCTGTCTCGTCCCCGTAGTCTGGCCCCCAAACCGCGCGCAGTATCTCCCGATGAGTCACGGCCTTATTCGCATGAGACGCCAAATAGGAAAGTAGCTCGAACTCTTTCGCCGTCAAATGCAGGCGCCCATGAGGTCCGACCACCTGGCGAGCCTCGAAGTCGATCTCGATGCGGCCCAAGTGCAAGTGTGAAAGCTCGTGCCCCGGGCTCTTTCTCCGCAAAGCGGCGCGAACGCGCGCGAGCAATTCCGGCATGCCGAATGGCTTCGTTACGTAATCGTCGGCCCCCGCATCCAGCGCTTCGACTTTATCTTTTTCCGCGTTGTGCACCGTGAGCATGATGATGGGCATGTCCGAAATAGCGCGGATCGCGCGGCAAGTTTCAAGCCCCGTCATCCCCGGCATGTTGATATCCAGGAGAATCAGGTCGTACTTTTCCGAGCGCAGATGCTCGAGCGCTTCATCGCCGCTCTTCGCGTCATCGACCTCGAATCCTTCCGGGATCAGCGTGGTCCGCATAACGCGGCGAATCTGTGGTTCGTTATCGACTACGAGGATGCGGCCTTCGTTCATGGAAGAACTCGATTCCAACAGCGGCGAGACGGAACACCGGCTTGCTTGCCGTTACTCTAGCGCGACACGCTGGCGGCGCAAGTATTTTTTTCGAATGTCGTCGGGACCCAGACGATCGGAGGCTGCTACGGGTTCGCGCAAACCGAAATATGTTCGCGCCAATGAAAGGAGACGGGAATCGAGGCTGTTCCGTGTTCGCTTGGCTGCAAGAATTATTGGTTAACGGCGATTGCCGTTTCTGCAGGTTTCCCGGTTCCACTTTTCGATCTGCTGCTTCAGCATCGCATAACATTCGCACGCAGCGTCCTCGAGCTTCTTGCGGCTTCTTACGGTCACGCGGCCTCGCGCACATGTGATCAGCTTGGCCTTTTGCAGCGCACCCGCGGCCTCGGTGACGCTGGCCCGGCGCGTTCCCAGCATGTGCGAGAGGAATGTGTGCGTGAGCGGCACGACGTCGCCGCCCAAGCGGTCTTGGCACATCAGAAGCCATGTCGCAAGCCTCTCGTCAACCGAATGCAGCCGATTGCAGGCGGCAATTTGTTCCGCTTGAAGAGCAGACTCTTGCGCGAACCGCCGCAGGCATTTCATGAGCGCCGGGCATTTTTCCAAGGTGGCTGCGAGATCCTTCGCGCTCGCTCTAAAGCCGCTGCCCCCCACTTGCATGATGATGCGTGATGAGCTGGTACTGAATCCAGCAACCAATGGAAGCCCAACGAAGCCCTCTCTTCCGCGCAGCCCCACTTCGGCACAGTTGCCGTCGTGCATCACTTTCAAAGCCGACGCCAATCCGTCGTTGATGAAATAGGCGTACTTAATCCGCACGCCCTCCTCCGTCAAGGCTAACGGCACAGGTAGGGAAACGAACTCCAGTTTTGAGATGATCGCATGTCGTTCTTTGGCAGGCAGGCCCAGCAGAATTTTGTTGTGCACCGTCCGCCCGTTGGTGCCGGCAGAGACGGGCCCAGTGGTAATTTTCCTGGTCGGAGCGGTTTTTGAATGGACCACGAACGTCTCCTTGCAAACGACAGTCAGATTTCGCAAGGGACCGCTTATGGCAGGAGAGCGGCGGAAGGATGCTAATGTGACACTTCAACTATAGTCCCTTTCGACCGCCATAGGCGATATATAAGCCAAGATCAAAGAATTCGCTCAATGGCTGTGCGGCCGGTCAATTGCGTCCAGGAATCTCCACGTGCGCACACCTGCTTTCCGGTGTTGGGCTGGAATTTGGTTTTCATTGGGTGGGCATCAGCCGTGGAACTTGATCTCGAATCAGGCTAACAGGCTATGCGAGGCCGGCGGCCAGCTCCGATTCTCGAACGCGGCGACCGGCATGATCGGAGCATCGATGGTAGTGTATGATTTGCGAGCGCGAGATTCATGCCAAAACTGCGGCTGAATCGGAAGGAAACATCGGCATGGCAACAAAAGTTGGCGTGATTGGGTCAGGGTCCGTCGGGAAAACGCTCGCGGCCGGCTTCGCGAAACACGGCTATGACGTGATGATGGGCAGCAGGGAAGCGGGCAAGCTCGCCGATTGGAAAGGGAAGAAAGGTTCGTTCGCCGAAAGCGCGGCATTTGCCGACGTGGTCGTATTCGCCGTAAAGGGCGCATCCGCGGAAGCGGCTGCCGCGCTCTGCGGCGATGGCAATCTTCGCGGCAAGACGGTGATCGACACGACGAATCCCATCGCTGAAGCTCCGCCGGAAAAGGGTGTTCTGAAGTTTTTCACCACTTTCGACGAATCGCTGATGGAGCGTTTGCAAAAGCATTTTCCCGCTGCGCGATTCGTTAAGGCGTTCAACAGCGTTGGCAGCGCGAGCATGGTGAATCCGGAATTCAAAGCCGGCGCGCCGACGATGTTCATTTGCGGCAACGACGGAGGAGCTAAAGCCCAGGTCCGCGAAATCCTCACCAAATTCGGCTGGGAAACCGAGGATATGGGCGGCGCGGAGGCCGCGCGCGCGATCGAGCCGCTCTGCATGCTTTGGTGCATTCCCGGATTTCTGCGCAACGATTGGACGCACGCATTCAAACTTCTCAAAAAAACATAGGTATCTTGATGCGCATCTTCGCCACCATTGTCGGCTGCTTTTTGATCGTGACGGTCATTATTGATTCCTTCCAGACCGTGATTCTGGCTCGCCGCCCAAGCCGCCGCTGGCGAATCTCGCGCGCCTTTTATCAATCCAGTTGGAAGGTTTATTCCGCAGTCGGCAGGCGCATCAAGTCCGATCGGCGGCGTGAGACGTACTTAGGCACCTTCGGCGCGCTCTCGCTCGTCTCGCTGTTCGTGCTCTGGGCCTGCGGACTGATTTTCGCCTTCGCCCTGATCCAGTGGGCGGCCGGATCGCAGTTGCTTGAAGGGTCCTCCAGTTTCGGAACCGATATTTATTTCAGCGCCGCGACGTTCTTCACGCTTGGCTCGCCGGAGCCCGGGACCGTATGGGTGAAAGCGTTGATCGTCGGCGAGGTCGGACTGGGATACAGCTTTTTGGCGCTGGTGATCGGATATCTGCCGGTGTTTTACACATCGTTTTCCAATCGCGAATTGCGCATCTCATTGCTCGATTCTCGCGCCGGCTCCCCTCCACACGCCGGCGAGCTTTTGCTGCGCCAAGGCGCCAATCCCGACAAATTGGAACGCCAGCTTGCCGATTGGGAGGAGTGGGCAGCGGAACTTCTTGAAAGCCACCTCTCCTATCCCGTGCTCGCGTATTTTCGCTCGCAACACTCGAACCAATCCTGGCTCAGCACGCTCACGACGATCGTGGACGCCAGCGCTGTGGTGATGGTGGCTTCCAAGGACGACCTGAAACGCCAGGCTGAGATGTCCTTCGCCATCGGACAGCACGCGATGAAGGATCTCACCGCCGTGTTTCGCAAGAACCCGCACCCGCCGCACACGGACCGATTGCCAAGCGAAGAATTCAATCGCATGCGCCTCCGCCTCGCGGACGGCCCGATTCCATTGCAATTCGATGACGATTCCGAAGCCGCGTTGCGATTGCTAAGAGACTCCTACGAACCCTACGCCCATGTGCTCTCCGAACATTTCATGATGCCTCTGCCGCGCTGGATTCCCGCGGGGCTTGTCCATCACAATTGGCAGCTCGAGAAGGCGCCCCGCACGATGCACGACCGGCACGTGCACGAATCGAGATCGACATGACCGATGCGAATCCGAACGAAGTTCCGCCGATTAATCATTTGAAGGTGGCCGCGGCCAATGCCGCCGTCGCGCAACTTGAAGACGGAATGGTCATCGGCCTGGGTTCCGGATCGACGGCGACGCTGGCAATCACGGCGATGGGCAAACGCATCGCCGAAGAACGCCTGCGCATCGTCGGAATTCCCACGTCCGAAAAATCCGCCAAGCACGCCCGCGAACTGGGAATCGTGCTGACCACCTTGGACGAGCATCCGCAAATCGATCTCACCATCGACGGCGCAGACGAAGTCGAAATGCACACGCTCAATCTGATCAAAGGTGGCGGCGGAGATCTCTTGCGCGAGAAAATCGTGGCCAGCGCCAGCACGCGCTTCGTAATCGTAGTTGACGATACGAAATTGGTCGATCGCCTGGGTACACGCTTCGCCGTCCCGGTTGAAGTGGAACCGTTCGGCTGGCAGACGACAGCAGAGCGATTGAGAAAGTTGGGCGCCAAGCCGACACTTCGCTTGAGGCCCGATGGCGGAACATTCATCACCGATGGCGGCCACTACATCCTCGATTCGGCATTCGGCAAGATTGAATCTCCGCGGGATCTTGACGCGAAATTGAACAACGTCGTGGGCGTGATCGAGCATGGCCTGTTTATCGGCCTCGCGTCGCAAGTGATTGTCGGTGGCGCGAAAGGCGTCAGCATGTTGTTCCACGGCGAACCGAAACGATAGGCGGCGTGAATGCAGCCCAAAACAAAACCCGGCGAACTCCGCAGTTTCCGCTGGTTCGGCCCCGATTCGATGGCCGGCTTTATGCATCGCTCGCGCATGAAGCAACTCGGCTACCGCCAAGACGATTTCGTCGGCAAACCGTTGATCGCCATCATCAACACTTGGAGCGAAATCAATCCCTGCCACGCGCATCTGCGCGAGCGCGCAGAAGCCGTGAAGCGCGGCGTGTGGCAAGCGGGTGGCTTCCCCGTGGAAATTCCCGCGCTCTCGATCGCCGAAACCTACATGAAGCCTAGTCCGATGATGTACCGCAACCTCCTCGCCATGGAGACCGAGGAATTGCTGCGCAGCCAGCCCGTGGATGGCGCGGTGCTGATGGGCGGTTGCGACAAGACGACGCCGGCGCTGCTGATGGGCGCGATCAGCGTGAATCTGCCCACGATCTATCTCCCCGCCGGGCCCATGCTCCGCGGCAATTGGGAAGGCGAGGCGCTCGGCAGCGGCACCGACTTCCGAAAATACTGGGCCGAGCGTTGCGCCGGCGCGATCACCGAGCAGCAATGGAACGATATGGAAGCCGGCATCGCGCGCTCGCCCGGCTTCTGCATGACGATGGGCACCGCGTCCACTATGACGGCGCTGGCCGAAGCGTTGGGCGTCACGCTGCCTGGCGCATCGTCGATTCCCGCGCCGGACTCGAATCACGCCCGCATGGCCATGAGCTGCGGCCAGCGCATTGTCGAAATGGTCTGGGAAGACGTGTTACCGCGCGACATCCTCACCCGGCGCGCGTTCGAGAATGCCATCGCCGTCGATATGGCGATTGGCGGCTCGACCAACGCCATCATTCATCTCGTAGCCATCGCCGGCCGTTGCGGATTGCAGCTCGAGTTGCCGCTGTTCGACAAAATTTCGCATCGCGTTCCCGTGCTCGCAAATATTCGTCCCTCGGGCGAGTACCTTATGGAAGACTTTTTCTACGCCGGCGGCCTTCCTGCCCTGATGTCCGAGATGAAGGATCTGCTGGATCTCGATTGCCTCACGGTCAACGGCAAGACGCTTGGCGAAAATCTCGTCGGCGCGAAAATTATCAATCCCGACGTGATTCGCCCGCGCACAAATCCGCTCACGCCCACCGGCGGCACCGCAATTCTCTACGGCACGTTGGCTCCCGATGGCGCCGTGATCAAAACTTCCGCCGCCACGCCGCGCTTGCTGAAACACACCGGCTCCGCCGTCGTTTTCAAGAATTATCAAGACATGGAAGCGCGCATCGATAGCGACAACCTGGAAGTGACGGAAGATTCGGTTCTCGTGTTGCAGAACGCCGGGCCCCTGGGCGGTCCGGGCATGCCCGAATGGGGCATGCTGCCGATTCCCCAGAAGCTGTTGCTCAAGGGCGTTCGCGACATCGTGCGCGTTTCCGACGCGCGCATGAGCGGCACGGCTTATGGCACCTGCGTCCTTCACGTCTCTCCGGAAAGTTTCATCGGCGGCCCGCTCGCACTTGTGCAAGATGGCGATTTGATTTCGCTCGACGCCGAAGCTCGCCGCCTCGATCTTCGCGTCTCCGAACCGGAATTGGCCACCCGCCGCGCGAAGTGGACCAGGCCCGCAGCGACTTTCGGCCGCGGCTACGGTGCCTTGTATGTCGAGCGCGTCACGCAAGCCCACCTGGGTTGCGATTTCGATTTCCTCGGGCCAAGCCCCGGCTCAAGCCCGGACAGGATTTCCGCCCAAGGCATTGCCGTCAGCAAGCCAGCTCCCGAACCCGAGATCCACTGACGCCCTAAAGGCGCAGCGGGTGTCCCATCTCGCTCCGCGAGCCTCTGCCTTCTCAGTGTCTCTCCGTTATCTTTCGGCCGTTGCTCTCGCCCTGCCATTCACTAGAACGGCGAACGCGATTTTTCCGAATCGAGTACAATTGTTGAGTGGCCCCGAAATCAGATTGCATCGCAATGAATAAAGATCGGCATCCATCAGAATCCGGCGAGGAAGACCATGCCTGAAGCGCCGCCCATCGGCCTGGATGCGTTTTCGCTTGCGGGAGAGATCGCCGTGATCACCGGCGGAGGCACCGGCCTCGGCATGGCGATCGCGACGGCGATGGTGGCTGCGGGAGCGAAGGCTGTGATCACAGGCCGGCGCGAAGACGTGGTGCACGCCGCCGCCGCGAAGATCGGGTCGAACTGCATCGCCTTCGCGCATGACGTCACCGAACCCGGCTCGTGCCCCGGGTTGGTGGCCAAGATCGAAAAGCAAGTTGGCACCGTCACAATTCTGGTGAACAACGCCGGTATTCACCTGAAAAAACCCTTTGAGGAGACCACCGAGCAGGATTTCCGCGCCGTCCTCGAAACGCACGTGCACGGCGCGTTTGCCATGACGCAGGCGGTATTGCCGGGCATGCGGCGCGTTAAACGCGGCAGCATCATCTTTATCGCTTCGATGGCTTCGCTGATGGGCATGTCCGAGGTGTTTGCGTACTCGACGGCAAAGACCGCCTATCTTGGCATGATGCGCACCCTTGCCAGCGAAACCGGGTGCGAGGGAATCCGCGTGAACGCCATTGCTCCCGGATGGATCGAAACCTCGATGCTCGAGCAGGCGCTAGAAGGCGACCCGCGGCGCGAGGCGAAAATTCTCTTGCGTACGCCGATGGGGCGCTTCGGTCGCCCCGAAGACGTCGGCTATGCTGCCGTCTATCTGTGTTCTCCCGCAGCGCAATTTGTGACTGGCGTGCTGCTGCCGATCGATGGCGGCGCCAGCATCGGCTTTTGACAACGCTCCCGCGATTGCCCATATTTCGCGAGTTGCTCGATCGGCACGGCTGTCCTCCAGCCGTCGCGACCAATAAGAGCTGTGCCATTTCGAAACATCAAGGGTGGCGTTTACGCCCGCGTCGTATTTGCGGATGGCGCGCGACCCAGCGTGTTGATAGATTGATTTGACCGATCTCCCTCAGGAGAGGGACAGGCCATGTCAGACGCTCCTTCGTTTGGTCTCGCGCCCGATTTTCAGGCTCTATTTCACTCCGTGCCCGGATTGTATTTGGTGCTGTCACCGGACCTGAACATTATCGCCGTCAGCGACGCCTACCTGCGTGCGACGATGACCAAACGCCAAGATATTCTAGGCCGTGGAATCTTCGATGTGTTTCCCGACAATCCGGATGATCCGTCAGCCACCGGCGCCAGTAAGTTGCGTGCGTCGCTCGAGCGCGTCCTGAAGTGGAGCGTGGCGGACCCGATGGCCGTGCAAAAATACGACATTCGCAAGCCTGAGGCAGAGGGCGGAGCGTTTGAGGAACGATATTGGAGCCCTGTGAATTGGCCGGTGTTGGGTCCGGGCAAAAGCGTCGCTTACATCATCCACAGCGTCGAAGACGTCACGGAAAATGTGCGGCTCCGCCAGAAGGGGATCGAACACCAAGCGCTGGTGGAGGAGCTTCGTACGGAGGAGAGATTCCGGAAAGCGTTCAACGCCAACCCGGAGCCGATCAGCATCGCCACCGTGTCCGATGGGCGCTATGTCGACGTAAATCAGAGTTTCTGCCGCGTCACTGGCTATCGGCGCGAAGAACTCATTGGCCGCACGTCATTTGAACTGCATTTTTGGGAGCGGCCCGAAGATCGCGCCAAGCTGATCGAGGCCGTCCGGAAACACGGCTCGGCCCGAGATATGGAAATTCCGTTTCGGACGAAGTCCGGCGAAAAGCATATCGGCCTCGATTCGGCGGAGCTGATAGATATCGCCGGGCAAGATTGCGTGCTGACGATCTTCAAGGACGTCACAGAGCAGAAATCGTTGCAGAAGCAGTTGATGCAGGCGCAAAAAATGGAAGCGATCGGCCAGCTTTCCGCCGGAATCGCTCACGACTTCAATAATCTACTCAGCGTAATCATCGGCTACAGCGAGGATCTGGAAGAACGTCTGGGCCAGGATGAATCGCTGCAAAAGAAGTGTCACCAAATCAAGAGAGCGGGGAATCGCGGCGCAACCCTGACACGCCAACTGCTGGCATTCAGCCGTCAGCAGGTTCTTGAGCCGAAAGTGATGAACCTGAACGTTGCCGTTCAGGAACTGGAAAAGATGCTTCGAGTCTTGCTTGGCGAAGGCATCGAATTCCGGGCCTCGCTCGAAGCGCACTTGGGAAGCGTGATGGCCGATCAGGGGCAAATTGAGCAGGTGATCATGAACCTGGCCGTGAACGCGCGCGATGCGATGCCCGACGGCGGAACGCTGACGATTGAGACGGCCAACGTCGATCTCGATGAGGAGTTCGCGCGCCGCCACCATCGCCAGGCGGCCGGCCGCTACGTAGTCCTTTCCCTTTCCGACACGGGATTCGGGATGGACGCCGAAACTCAAGCGCGCATTTTCGATCCGTTTTTTACAACCAAGGAAATTGGCAAAGGCACAGGACTGGGACTTTCAACTGTTTATGGCGTTGTAGAGCAGAGTGGAGGGCACATATGGGTCTATAGCGAAGTCGGACACGGCACGACTTTCAAAGTCTACCTGCCGCGCGTGGATGGGGCGCCCGATGCGGAGACGCCAAAGACGGTGCCCGTCAGCGTGTTTCGCGGCACAGAAACGATTTTACTGGTTGACGACGACGAGGCGCTTCGCGAACTGACGGCTAGCTTGCTTCAAGACGGCGGTTACACCGTGCTTGCGGCCTCCGGTCCGAACGAGGCCATGCGAATAACCGCGCAGCATCCGGCGAAGATCGATTTGTTGCTGACGGACGTGGTGATGCCCGGAATGAATGGCGACGTTTTGGCGCAGAAGGTGCTGCTTGCGCGACCGAGCGTGAAAGTGGTGTTCATGTCAGGCTATTCGGGATTCACGCATCGCGCGCTGGTCGATTCTGACGCGGTGCTCGTTGCCAAGCCGGTCACGCGGGATGCGTTACTCCGCAAGATTTCGGATGCGTTCGCGCTGGAACGGGCAGGGAAGAACGGAAATTAGGAATTGCTTTTGCGCGGCATTCACGGAATCAGCCGGGGCCGCGCCCCCAAAATCCAAGCCCAAAATTCAACCTCGATACGATTCGCAGGCAGGTCAGGCTGCGGGAACGGCGGGCGCAACAGGCACCGCTTCAAGTTTGCCCTTACGATACGCGCGCAGATATCGCGCGCAGAATTCGTCGCGGCCCAGCAGTGCCTCGGCGGCGATAACGTCAGCCATCAATTGCCGGTCGCACGGATCGAGTATTGCGGCGTCCAAGCCGCGCGCCAGCAGCAACGTCAAGAACACCCGGTTCACCAGCTTGCGTATCGGTACGCCGAAGGAGACATTGCTCAACCCAACGCTCGTGTGCACGCCGGGGAACCGCTTCGTGATGGTGGCGATCACCTCGAGAACAGCCGGGGTTTGCTCCGTGCCCGTGCTCATGGGCATCGCACACGGATCCACGAAGATGTCGTCCAGCGCGATTCCTGCTTTCGTCAGCCGCTCTACTAGCCGCGTGGCGGTCTGAAGCCGGTCGTCCACGCCCTTCGGCGTCCCGGCGGAACTCATACACAGCGCAATCACCCTTGGCCGGTGCTCCGCCAGGACCGGCAACAAAGCATCTGAACATTCCGGCACGTCCGTGATCGAATTCATCAGCGGCCGTTTCTTGCAAAGCGGAATCGCGCGCCGCACAGCTTCGGGATCCGAGCTGTCGATGGAGAGAGGCAGGTCCGTCACTTCCTGCGCCACGCCGACCAGCCACTCCAGCGACTCCACCTCGTGGTCCGGAATGCCTCCGTTGACGTCGATGAAATCCGCGCCCGCTTCCGTTTGCCGCCGCGCAAGGTCGCGGATGAAATCCGCATCTCTTTTCTCTATGGCGGCCGCCACTTTCTTACGTGTGGCGTTAATCAGTTCACCGATCACTAGCATGAGTGGCCTCTCGAGCACCGACGATTGGAGCAGCTTCTTCCTCGCCTCGGTCTATCCGTAGGAGCCCGCGCCCTTCTGGCCATGCAAGGAGAGCGTGGCTCCGTAACTTTCCACCAGGCGAGCGCCTATTTGCCGCGCCAGGCGGCGGAAGAACTTGAATCCGCTCGCCGGGTCAGCTTCCAGGATATACATCAGCCGCGCGCTTGGGATGCGAGCCACAGTTGTCGGCGCGACGCATTCGGCTGACGCAGTGTAAGCGTCTAAGCCTGCCATGCTGGACCATCCCATGGCCTCGCCCGGATCGCTGACGGTGTGCGCGAGGGCGCCGCTGCGGCTGACGCTGATGCGCACTCTGCCTTCCGCAAGGATGCACAGATCGGCAGCCGGTTCGCCCGCCCGAAACAGAAACGTCCCCGCGGCATGGCGCTCTTCCACCGCAATGCCGGCGATCGCTTCAAGCGAGGCGTCGCTCAGGTCCTGGAACAGATTCGCCTTACGGAGCAACATGATCAACATGGTGAGACTCCTTTTCAGAACAGCCCGGTCACTTTGCCGGTTTGGACCTCGACGTCCACGCGGCGGAAACCGGGGTTGGAGGCAGTGCCTGGCATCAGACTGATTGATCCCGCGCACGGGCACAAGAACTTCGCGCCGGAGTAAACCAGTACATCGCGAATCGGCAGAATCCAGTTTTTCGGCACGCCTTTGAGCGCGGGATCATGGCTCAGACTGAGATGGGTCTTCACCATCATCGTCGCGTAGTCATTGTACCGCGCATCCGCCTCCAGATTTTTCAGCTTTGCACCGGCTTCCGGCGCCCATGCCACACCGTCGGCGCCGTAAACCTCTTTCGCGATCAACTCTACGCGATCTCGCAGCTTCATCTCCATCGGATAAAGATAGCGGAACACGACCGGGTCCCGTGACGCATCGGTGACCGCGTCGGCCAGCTCCAGGGCGCCTTCGCCTCCCTTGGCCCAATGATCGGAAAGTGCGCAGCGCGCACCCGCCTGCTCGGCAGCTGTGCGGACGAGTTGGACCTCATCCTTCGTATCCGTCGTGAAGCGGTTGATGCAAACCACGGGATTGATGCCGGATTTCCGGATGACTGCGATGTGATGCAACATGTTCGCCACGCCGCCCTCGACCAGCTTGAGATTCTCGCGCCGATACTCTTCCGGCAGCGGCAGGCCGGATACGACCCTCGGTCCGCCGCCGTGCATCTTCAGGGAGCGGATCGTAGTCGTCAGGACGGAAACGTGCGGTTGCAGGCCACTGAGCCGGCATTTTACGTTCCAGAATTTCTCGAAGCCGATATCCGCGGCGAATCCGCTCTCGGTCACGTGGTAGTCGAACAGCTTCAGCCCAACGCGGTCGCCGATGATCGACGATTGGCCCACCGCGATGTTGGCGAATGGGCCCGCGTGAACGATCACGGGCTGATATTCGGCGGTGCTGCACAGCGTGGGATTGATCGCGTTGCGCATCCATGCGCACATGGCGCCGGCGACTTCCAGATCGGCGGTCGTGATGGGATTGCCGCGCTTGTCGTAGGCCAACGTGATTTCGCCCAGGCGTTTCCGCAAATCCGCCAAATCGCGAACGATCGCCAGAATCGCCATCAGTTCTGAACTCACCGCGATCGCGAACTTCGATTGCATCATGTAGCCATCGGAGCGTGCGCCGATTCCGATGATGATTTCCCGCAGCGCCTGAGCGCAAAAGTCGATCACCCATCCCATTTCGACGCGCGTGGGGTCTACGTCCAGCCGGCGCATGTTCGTGAGCCGGAGCAGATCTTCGTCGCTGTAGTTGCGCTCGTGCTGCATTCTGCTGGTCAGCGCGACCATCGCCAGGTTGTGCGCGTTCATCACGTCGTTGATGTCGCCCGTGAGTCCCATCGAGAAATCCGTCATCGGGATCAGCAGCGCGTTTCCACCGCCCGCCGCGGTTCCCTTGATGTTCATCGTCGGGCCGCCGGAGGGCTGGCGCAGGCATCCGCCCACGCTCAACCCGCGCTTTCCCAGACCCTCGATCAGCCCGAGTGCGGTCGTGCTCTTTCCTTCTCCGAGCGGCGTGGGCGTGATCGCCGTCACCTCGATGTATTTTCCGTCGGGGCGATCCTTCAGGCGGTCGATGATTTTCAGGAAGTTGAGCTTCGATACGCGGCCCATGGGGATTACTTCGCCGTTCTGGAGCCCCAGCCGATCCTGCCACTCGGATGGAGTGGGCATGCCCTTCTCCGCGGCTTCGGCGATCTCCCAATCCGCGAGCGCGGTTGCATCGAATGTCATAGTCATAGGAAGTCCTTGCTGCGTTTTGTGTGCGAGCTGATATATCCCGGCTCGATTTGTGGGTGGCCTTTCATCTCCTCATGTGACAGCCGACAAGCGGACAGATGTCGCATGGCGAATGGAAACGGCTGACGGCTTCTTTCGGCGCGAGGCCAACGAGACCGGAGATGGATTTCAACGGATGCATCAGCAGGGAGGGCATCAGTCTGACGCCCACGGCGTCAGACTGCATGAGCTGAAACAATTTGCGTTGCTGTCCGATATCCATGCCGCAGTAGCCGGGACTGTAACGCAACGTCAAATCTTCGCCCGGGTGGAGATGGCGCCGGATGCGCAACATTAGCGCGTCAGCCGCACTTTCCGTGGCCCAAGAGCCGACCGCGTCAACGACCCACGCCGAGAATGCACTACCATTTTTCGCGACAGATTCGGCGAGATGCGAGATTTGCTTGCCAACCGTCACGACAAAAACAGCGACGCGATCGGCTTGATCCAGGAATTCCCCGATATTGCCGGAGATCGTCGTGTCATCCAGTTTCAATGAATGTGCCGTGCGGTCGGATACCGCGTACAGGGCATACGCGCCGCGCGGCCGAAGCCACGGATTCGCTTCCGCCACGACCTGCGCAATTCGTTCCGCCATGCGCGGCGCGGGAACCACTGCGTGCGGATAACCTAGATAGCGATAAATGTCATCCATGGAAGCGGGAGCGACCGGCAGGCCCGCACAGACTTCGGTGACAAGCGCCGCCGAAATGAGTTCGCCAGTGCGCTGCGCGGCCGTCGAATTGAATTCTTCGGACAACGAATCTCCGAGCTACCGAGTGCTCTCTTCCACCGTCGAAATCAAAGCTTTTATATTCTCCGTGGGCGCGCCGGGGGGCATGCCGCCGCCGCACGATACGATCAGGCGCGAGCGGTCTTCGAGTGCGCTTAACATTTCGGTGACCGAGCGCGTCACGTCCGCCGGCGATCCTTCGGCCAGCACGTCGCGCGGAGGAATGTTACCCATTAGTGTAATCTTGTTGTTCGTCCATGTCTTCATGTCTGCCAATTTATGCTGAATGCCGAAATTGAGCAGATTGATTCCCGCCGACGCCAGCAAAGGCGCGCTGGCTTTGCACGGGGCATCGTTGTGGAAGAACTTCACGGTGACGTCCGCGCCGAATGCGCGCGTCATGTAAGGCAGGCCGAACGCCTCAAAGTCCCGGCGGCTGATGAATCCCACGATGTCGTCGAGCAAGAAGATTCCGTCAATTGAGGGAAACGCTTCGCGCTGGCACGCGATCCAATCCACCAAAAAATCCGTGGCGATTGTCAGAAGACGATGCATCAATTCCGGCTCCGTCTTGATCGCTTCCAGAAACTCCGTCGTGCCCATCAAAAAAGAAGCGATGTTCAGCGGCCCGCGGGCCACGGCGAATCGGATTTTGTGGCCGGCCTTTTCGATTTCCGGCTGCAGGTGCTTGAGGCGCTTGATCATGAATGGAAGCAATCCATACTTGCGCGGATTGGGTACTTCGAGATGCTCGACCTCGGCCGGCGAGCGCAGCACTTTCTTGGCGAAAGGGAATTCGTTTTCGCCCCACATTGAGACGGAGCCGAAGGCGGAAGGTTCGGTGCACATTCCGTACTCGGACCAAAAACCCGGCAGGAACATTGTTTCCGGGAAAGTGCGAATCGCTTTGAGGTTG
Organism: Candidatus Acidiferrales bacterium; assembly: GCA_050014395.1. Taxonomy (GTDB): domain Bacteria; phylum Acidobacteriota; class Terriglobia; order Acidiferrales; family UBA7541; genus DASPOJ01. Next base: position 51,968 of record JBEKDK010000036.1, read on the forward strand.
TCGTCCAGAAAGATGCGATCGTCGGTGAAGTAATCCAGAATCGTGTGGCCTGCCCAATTCGGCAGCCAGGGACTATCGAT
>JBEKDK010000037.1:0-30180 GCA_050014395.1 Candidatus Acidiferrales bacterium
TCATCGCATCCTGGGGCTGTAGAAGGTCCCAAGGGTTAGGCTGTTCGCCTATTAAAGCGGTACGTGAGCTGGGTTCAGAACGTCGCGAGACAGTTCGGTCCCTATCTGGTGTGGGCGCAGGAGACTTGAGAGGAGCTGTCCCTAGTACGAGAGGACCGGGATGGACGGACCTCTTGTGTACGAGCTGTCCCGCCAGGGGCATCGCTCGGTAGCGAAGTCCGGAAGAGATAATTGCTGAATGCATCTAAGCAAGAAGCTCGCCTCAAGATAAGGTCTCCCAACCTCCCTACGGGGAGGTAATAAGGCCGGTCGAAGACTACGACCTTGATAGGCCGGGTGTGGAAACGCAGCAATGCGCGAAGCTTACCGGTACTAATCGGCCGTTCGGCTTGACCATAAAACTTTCCCAACGCGTCGCAATGCGGCAACTTGGGCAAGTGGGCAACAAAAGCGTCTTTCCCAAATTGCTTTACTCGATTTATTTCACAGAGCATTTCTCGAAAAGAGACTGTGCGGATTTGCGGCAATGCCAGCTAATTCAGTTGCGAAGCTCGAAGGCTTCGGGATTTTCCCGAAGCAGTTCCATCGAGTTTCGAGCCTGCTTCTTTTTGTAACGAGAAGCCGGCTTTAAATTTTCTGGTGGCCATACCGCGGGGGTCACACCCGTTCCCATCCCGAACACGGAAGTTAAGCCCCGCAGGGCCGATGATACTGCACGGGTAACTGTGTGGGAACGTAGGTCGCCGCCAGGATTAATTCCAAGGGCTCCGATTCGATCGCCGAATCGGAGCCCTTTTTGTTTTCTGGCGTGTTTCTAGAATTCTGGATGGCTCACGAATATAGGGGAACGTCCCGTCCCGTCTGTCCCCGGTTTCGGTTTCGGTTTCCCGCCAGATTTGATTCCAAGGGCTCCGATTCGATCGCCGAATCGGAGCCCTTTTCATTTAGCGGCATAATTCGTGACCTGCTCACAATAAATCGAAGGGAGTCAAAATTCCGAGAAGCTCGTTGCTGTCAGGAAAGAGGACCAATGTTGGGAATCCGTCTGCTGTCGGCAATACGGTTTCAATCTTGTCCTGCGGGCCACAGATTTTTGCAGGATGCAATTCGATCTGCCCGGACCTCACGGCATCCTCAAGTCTCTGGACGAGTCCGTCTGTGACAACTTTCCCGTTCTTTCTCAAGCATTGCGCGAGTCTGAAATCGGAGATCAACCGCCAACCCGTGTTGCCCTGTTTCTCAACCTGGACTGGCAGATACGAAAATGAGTTTACTAACATGGTCTGTCGAATGAAGCTGAGGGGCTGCCACATATAGGCGCACACAGGATTCCGGACCATGAAATCGCTTACCTGACGAAGCTCGCTCATAATCCCTTCCTCCAGCACAAGAGAGAGCTCTACAGCATTAGCGGTAAGATGGCGAGCGACTGCTCCCTCGTGAACTGCTGCATTTCTTGCTTCGCGAACGATTGTACATTTCACATCGAATTGTTGGTGGAAATGAGGGAGGGCCGTCGGTACTGCTTCCGCCATCGGAGAGCGAGTGGCTTGACTTTTAATCGCCAGTAATTTCTTTCCCAGATTCGTTATGCCAGGGGATAGGAAAGTACCCATTCGTTCCAAGACCAACACAATTTCTTGGAAAGCCTCGGCATCACGAAGGGCAGATGCTCTCGCAGCCCTCAATTGATCTCTAAAATGTAGTGCGACTTCCCGGTCCATATCAGCCATTCACTAGACGGAAACCAGCGACACACCGATCGATTTTCCGCAGGTGGCACACACTTCCCATGCGCCTCGTTTTTCGTCAGCCCAAACGCGCCGATGATACCACTGGGAACCGGGGAACCGGGACAGGCGGGAAGTTTTCCGGTATTCCGGAACCATCCAGGTGCCCAAGGACTGGCCAGAAGATTAAAAGGGGCTCCGATTCGATCGCCGAATCGGAGCCCTTTTTAGTTTCCATGGAGCCATCCGCTAAAATTTCACAAATCGTCGTCCGTGAGAAACCGGCCGTAATCGTTCGATTCGAGCCAGTGGTACAAATGAACCTGGTAGAGGTATGAGGCTACGAGTTCTTCCCCCAACTCGTGCGTCTCGCTGCAAATGAATGGCACATTCAGCCCTGCAAGCGCCGCGACTAGAAACTGCATTGTCCTGTTCGGGTCGGCGCTCGCGTGTTCGTACCGGGACTTGACCTGACTCAGAGTGCTGGTGACCACCAGCAACCGGTGCGGGTAATCCGCCATCAAGCGAAGCCGCTTGACGAAGGCGCTGCGTTGAACCGTGCAAGAGCGGACCAGGTCCGGGAGATCCTTCCTCTCAACGACGCAAACATCCTCCAATCCGGCGATGGAATAGTCCCCCAGCGGAAGCGCCCTTTCTTCGATTCCCGCGAACCATCCCTTGAAGCGCGCGAAATTGAATGGGTTTTGCTCACGAGTGTCCACCACGACGATCGCCCACGGAGTCTGGATCTGCGTTCCCCCGCGTTCGGCGAGGACGGGAATAATCGGATGTGGCACGGGAGCGGCGGTCATCTGCCAATCGAGCGGAGATACGATCAGCGAACGGCGTCTTCTAAAGAGTCTATCTTTCACGCGGCCGGCTCCCACAATTCGATGGGATTGCCCTCAGGATCCTGCAGCCGCGCGAAGCGGCCGTTCGGATATTGCTCGGGATTGATCTCTACGGCAATGCTGGCCGCGCGAAGCTGCGCGACGATCGCGTCAAGATTTGCGACGCGAAAGTTGATCATCCACTGTTTGCCCGGGTCCCCAAAATATTCTGTATCTTCCGGAAATGGCGCAAACGCCGTGGGGCCGGCCTGCTGTTGCCACGGGGGATCGTCGTAATTTTCCGGCACCAAGTCCACGCCAAGATGCGTGCGGTACCACTCCGCCAGCGCCTTCGGATCGCGTGCGCGGAAGAAGAACCCCCCGATACCGGTTACTTTTTCCATGGCTGCGCCACCTCAGAACGCGAGAATCACAGCAGCGCCGCGCGGGCCGCCGCGCGATGCGATGCCCATTTCAGCGCGCGGTACACCGGATAGCTCGCGGCGAGTACTAAAAAAGTGAGCGGCGTGTTTTTGCGATCGCTGGCCAGCGCTCCCACCAGAAACACGATCGAAGCCAATAGCGCGATCGACGTGGTCCACGGATAGCCCCAAGCGCGATGCGGGCGCTCGGCGGCGGGCATGCGCCGGCGCAACACAAAGAGCGACACGAACGAGAGAGCGTAATCGGCCACAAAGAAAGACGCCAGAATCGCCGCCACGCGTTCAAAGCTGAACATCGCAAAGCACAATCCCACGGCGGTTGAAAGCCACAGCGAGGGTCCCGGAATCCCGCCGCGATTTACGCGCGCAAACGCCGGAAAGAACAGTTCGTCGCGAGCCATGGCGTACAACGCGCGCGACGTCGCCATTTCCATCGCGTTGACGCTGCTCAGCAGGCCCACCACAACGACGACGCGAATGAAGCTATCGCCCGCCAAGCCCAGCACGCGGCGCGCGGCCATGCCCATCGCGAAATCGCTGCCGGCAAATTCCCGCACGGATACCAAGTGCACTACCGCGGCGTTCACCAACAGATAGATCGCGAGAACCGACAGCACGGTGCCGAAAATCGCGCGCGGAATGTCCCGGCCCGGATTGTGGACTTCCCCGCTGAAGTACACCACACCGTACCAGCCGTCATACGTGTAGATCACCGCCTGCAACGCGAGGATGAACGCCACAAACAGCGGCCAGCCGATCGGCACGGCGGCGCGCGTGGCCACGGCCGTCACCGGCGTCGCGTGATGCATAAAACAAACGCCGACCACCGCCAAAAACAGCGACGCCTTCAAGATCGTCGTTAGATCCTGGACGCGGCTGCCCACTCGCATGCTCTTCCACTGCATCAATGCGAACAACAAAATCACGCCGGCGGCCAGTGGCCGCACATGACCATGGGCCGCGGGTATCAAATCGGAGGAGTATTCTCCGAAGACGATCGCGACGGCTGCAAAGCTGCCCGCAGTTGAAATCCAATCGCTCCAGCCGACGATGAACCCCGCGTAATCGCCCAGCGCGTTTCGCGCAAAATTGTATTGCCCGCCGCTTTCAGGAAACATCGCGCCCAATTCTGCGAACTGCAGCGCACCCAACGACATGTAAAGTCCGCCGGCAAGCCATGCGGCGAAATACAGCCACGTCGAGGGCAGAAGTCCCGCGATTTCGCCGGGCGTGCGCACGATTCCTGCGCCAATCGTATTGCCGATGGCCACAGCGATTCCAAAGCCGACGCCCAGGCTGGTGATCAGATGGCCGCGTCCGCCGTGTGCTACGCGATCGGGATTGGGTTGCATCGCCAAGAAGACTCTTCTCCCCCGTGTCAAAAAGAAGCCATCATAGCCGACCGCCGAGTCAGCGCAAGCGGAACTTGCCGAACGCATCCGGCGTGCGATGCCACCCTGCACCGATCGCGGGCGAGGCGTCGCTCCAGCCTCGGGCGATGCGCGTTAGGAAATCGAGCGGCGATTTAATGTCGCTTAGCCCGGTTTTCGAAATATAGTAGCTTAGCTAAGACTTGGCTGAGCAAATGCGGGGCAATCGTTAGCGCCGCCGTGATTGCAGGCTACGCAGCAGCCGTCATTCCGCTCAACTCTGCCTTCAGTAAGTTTGCTTTCTTGGGAGCTGCGCACACATGCCAAGAATTCTTATCGTGGACGACGAGCAAGCGGTACGCGGGATCCTGCGGGAACGCCTCGAGGACTTGTATGAAGTCGTCGATACCGGCGATCCCGCGGAGGCGCTGGAGCTCGCGCTGCAGATGAAGCCCGATTGCATCATGCTGGATTTGATGATGCCCAAATTTTCAGGTTTTGAGTTGTGCCAGACGCTTGCGTCACTCAGCTACACACAGCACATTCCGGTCTTCATCATCAGCGGAGAGCCCAAAGCCCAGTATGAGACCTTCTGTCAGGGAATCGGCGCCGCGGCATATTTCGAGAAGCCGATAGACTTCGACGAGCTGCGGGCCCGCTTAGCGACGGTCCTGAGCACGCAGATAAAAGAGCACCGTGGCGAAGTGCGCGTTCGGCTGGGCGTGACTCTCAAATTGAAAGGAACGGATGCGCACGGGGCCAATTTTGAGGTCATAACCCAGACCGAAAACGTCAGCTCCACCGGGTTTCGTTGTGTGTGCACGGCTCCACTGAAAGTGGAGTCGATCGTGTCGGTCTCCAAGGTCAACAACCCGGACGAATTTGTCGCCAATGCGCGCGTGATTTGGGTCGATTCGCGCAACGCGCCGTGGCCCGTCTCCGGCTTTCGATTTATAGAGAAGCCGCGTCAGTGGGTCCTGCAGTAGCGCGGCGGCTCAGCCCCCAAACGATTTCCTCGCCGGTGATTCTGGCGGCGCGGCACGCAAGTATTGCACCGGCCAACCGATTGCCTGCTTGAGTTCGCGTGCGGCGCGCAGCGGCCAATACGGATCGCGCAAGAATTCTCGCGCCATAAACACCAGATCGGCCTCGCCCTTTGCAAGAATTTCCGCGATTTGTTCTTTCGTCTCGATCAAGCCGACGGCGCTGGTTTTCACGCTCGCCTCACGCCGAATGCGCGCGGCAAACGGGACTTGAAACCCAGGGCCCGCGACGACTTCCTGATCTTGCACGAGCCCCGCAGACGAGCAGTCAACCAAATCAACGCCCAGTGCCGCGAGTTGTCGTGCGAGTTCAACAGCTTGATCCACGTCCCATCCGCCCTGCTTCCAATCCGTCGCCGAGACGCGAATGAACAGCGGCAAGTTCTCCGGCATTTCCGCGCGAATCGCGCTGACGATTTCGCGCGCGATGCGCGTGCGATTCTCGAATGAGCCGCCGTACGCGTCCGTCCGAAAATTGCTGAGCGGCGAAAAGAATTCGTGCAACAAATATCCGTGCGCGCCGTGAATTTCGATCACGCGAAAACCCGCGTCCAACGCGCGCCGCGCAGCCGCGCGAAACGCCTCAACCACCCTGCGAATCTCGTCGATTGAAAGTGCCTGCGGCGCCGCGTAATCCGCCGAGTACGCCACGGCGCTCGGCGCCACCGGCGTCCAACCGCCATCCTTGGCCGCAACCGCGCCGTAGCCCGACCACGGCCGATACGTGCTGGCCTTGCGCCCGGCGTGCGCCAATTGAATTCCCGGCACAGTTCCCTGGCTCTTCAGAAATCGCACGATGCGCGCCAGGAACTCGATGTGCGCGTCGCTCCAAATCCCCAAATCCTCCGGACTGATCCGCCCCTCCGGCGTCACCGCCGTCGCTTCCGTCATCACCAAGCCGGCCCCTCCCACTGCCCGACTGCCCAAATGCACCAGATGCCAATCGTTGGCGAAGCCGTCCTCGCTCGAGTATTCGCACATCGGCGACACGCCAACGCGATTTGGCAGCGTAATTCCCCGTATCGTAAGTGGTTCGAATATTTGCGCCATGTTTTCCTTTTCCGCGACCGATGCCGTCGTGCGAGCCGTCACGCGTGAATGGGCTCGGAACGTTTCAGGGTAGGCAGGGCCTTAATGGACTTCCCGGCCCGCTGTTGCGCGAGGCGTAGTTCGTAGAGACTTTGCAGATTCAACCAGAACTCCGCGCTGGTGCCAAAAAAATGGGCCAGGCGCAGTGCCGTGTCGCCCGTAATCGCCCGCGTCCCATTCAGAATTTGCGTGACGCGATTCGTCGGCACGTCGATCTTTCGCGCCAGTTCCGCCGCGCTCATATCGAGCGCGTCCAGCTCTTCCGCCAGATGCTCCCCGGGATGGATCGCGACAATTGGCATGACGATTCTCCTAATGATAATCGACGATCTCCACGTTCCTCGGCCCCGGCGATCGATCCGGCCACTCGAAGCAAATCCGCCATTGATCGTTGATCCGAATGCTGAATTGGCCCTTGCGGTCGCCCACAAGCGCTTCAAAACGATTACCGGGCAAGGCGGAAAGGTCCCGGAGTGACGTAGCCGCCTCAAGACGATCCAGTTTCAGTCGCGCGGAGCGTTCAAAGCCAGAGAACGCCCTGACCCTCTCGCCGGCGGCGAAGTCTCTTGTCCGATTGCCCTGATAACTGACAATCATCGCCTTAAGATACCAAGAATTACGCGTTACGTCAAGCGTAATAGAACGCCGGGTGCCCCCACACGTCGGGTTCACGTATGCGGTCTTCGGCCCGATTGATAGCTGAAATGCGATAATCTCGGTCGATGAATCTTTATCACGCGCTCGCCATCGCCGTACTCGCGCTGCACCTCGCCTGGTGCGCGTGGGTCGTCTTCGGCTGGCTCTTCACTCGCGGCCGCCGCCTCCTCCGCTGGGCGCACATCGTTTCGCTCTTCTATTCGATCCTCATCGAGGTAGCGCCGCTGAACTGCCCGCTCACCGTCGCGGAGCAATGGTGCGAATCCCGCGCCGGCATCACGCCCTACACGCAGCCGTTTCTGGTCCACTACCTCGAAGCCACGATCTATCCTAATGTTCCGCTGATCGTTCTCGTCCCGACCGCCGTAGCGCTGTGCCTCTTCCTCCTCGGCGTCTATATCCGCCGTTTCCTTCGCCGCAGTAGCTCGGATTGGTAGCGGTGCTATACTTGTATAGCGCCGTATAGCGAGGCACCCATGCTGGCCATTCGATTGCCGGAATCCATTGAGAAACGCTTGGAGAAGCTCGCCCGTCGCACTGGACGCACGAAGACCTACTACGTCCGTGAGGCTATCCTCGAACACCTAGCCGATCTCGAGGATATGCATTTAGCCGAAGGCTCACTCGAGCGCATCCGCAGCGGCGAAGAGCAAACCATCCCCCTGAAAGACGTCATGAAGCGCCATGGCCTACGACGTTGAGTTTTCCGCGGCGGCCGACCGCGAGCTCGCCAAGCTCGACGCCCCGCAGGCCAAGCGCATCCTAAAGTTCCTGCATGACCGCGTCGCCAAGCTCGACGATCCCCGCAGCATCGGCGAAGCCTTGCGCGGCTCGCGTTTCGGCGAGCTCTGGAAATATCGCGTCGGCCACTATCGCCTCATCTGCAAGATCGAAGACGATCGCCTCGTGGTTCTCATTCTCCGCGTCGGCCATCGCCGCGAAATTTATCGCTAGCCCACCCATGTCGCGCGGCCCAACCCAGAAAGGCACGTACACTCTACGGGATCGTTTTGTGTTCTAATGGAGCCCGAAATGCTACGAACCCCTGGGCTTCGCGCAATGCGACACCGGGCCTTCGCGGCGATGGACCTCACGTGATCGCCCGCCTGCTCGGCCTATTTGTAGTCAGCCTGCTTGTCGCCAGCCAGAGCGCGGGCGGCGACGACACCGAGATTTGGATGTTCAATCAAATTTCAGCGATCGGCGACTACCCCACGAAAGTCCTCGGCCATCCTCAGGTGATCGAGACGCCCTTCGGCAAAGCCGTTCAGTTCAACGGAGCGAATGACGCGCTGTTCATCGACGATCATCCGCTTGCCGGGGCAACCGCGTGGACGTGGGAAGTAATCTTTCGCCCTGACGCCGATGGCAATCCCGAGCAACGCTTCTTCCATCTATCGGTCCTCGATCCTGCCACCGGCAAGGACACCGACGATCGCATGCTCTTCGAGATCCGCATCGTGAACGGCCAGTGGTGCCTCGATAGCTTCGCGCAGACCGGCGATCAAAACCTGGCGCTGCTGAATCGCCAAAAATTGTACCCCGCCGGGAAATGGTATCGAGTCACCGCCGTCTACGACGGCACCACACTGAAAAATTATGTCGGCGACGAGTTGCAAGGCCAGGGCCCCCTGCGCCTGGCTCCGCAGGGTCCTGGCCACTCCTCCGTCGGCGTCCGCATCAACCTGGTAAATTATTTCAAGGGCGCCATTTACGAATCCCGCTTCACCCGCCATGCGTTGCCAGTCGACGAATTCTTGAAAATGCCGCCCGCCGCGAACTAACCCCGACGGAAAGCTGCCATCTGCCCGCGTTCGTATGCGCGGCGTGCCGCGCGCGAGAATTACAGTGCAATCAAAAAATCGACGAGGCGGTGGACGCCCTGATCGAACTCGGACGTGGGCACGATTAGGCTGAGGACGAGAAAACCGTCGGAGGCGAAATTGAAGAAGCTGCCCGGATGAACCAAGATGTCGCATCGTTCCACCAGCTTCGCCGCCAGTACTTCGTCCGACGCCGCCTCTGCCGCGCGCGCGGATCTCGTCAGGCGCAGGACGGCGTACCAGCCACCTTCGCGTTCCAGGCGCGTCGCGAAGTCGCAGCCGGCAAGTGCGGCATCGAGGATCGCGAGGTTGCGCTCGATGCGCTCCTGCAATTGGGGTTGCATCGCGCCGCGCAGTGCCAGAAATTTCGGCGCAGCCAGTTGGATCGGCGTGCTAGGGGAAAGATAGGTGTCGGCGATCACATCGAGCCGCTCGATCGCGGCGCGCACGGCGGAGTCCGGACCGCTGGTCACGATCCACGCGAGCTTCATCTGCGGCAGGGCGGAGATTTTGGAAAGCCCACTGAGCGTGAATGTCAGGCAAACATCGGAGAACGTGAAGGAGGCGCTGCCCGGGGGAAAATCCGCGTAATCGAGAAATACCTCGTCAGCGACGATGGCCATTTCGCGCGCGGCGCAAATTTCCGCAAGCTCGGCGGCTTCGCGCGGCTTGACGAACGATCCAGTCGGATTATTCAGATGCACCACGACCACGGCACGCGATCGCGGCGTGAGCGCGGCGCGCAGGCCGGCGAAATCGATCTGCCAACCGTGATCGTAAAGCAACGGATACGACACGAGGTGCACGTCGGCGAGGTCCGCCAAAAATTCCAGCAGCGGATAGCTCGGCGCGGGCACCAGGATTTCGTCGCCAGGCTCGCACAGCAAGCGAAACACGTGCGTATAGGCTTCGCTTGTGCCGGAAGTCAGCACGATCCGTTCGGGATCGATGCGATTGGCCCCGACGTGCCACGCGGCGGCGTCAGCGAAGCCCGCGCGGCCCAAATAATATTCGGCCACCACTTCGCGCGCGACGAACAATCCTTTGCTCTCCGGCCGGTATTCCAGCGCGTGTGGATCGCGCAGCGCATCCAGAATTTCGCGCTCGGGATACGCGAAGCCGCACGTCGTGGGATTCGACGCTGTCAAATCGATCAGCGGCTTGCCGCTGCGGTGCTGCGCTTCAATCGCGCGCGCCAAGCGATTCGGTTCGAGCGGCCAATTTGTGCGTTTCGCAAACATGAAATCTCTCGGGCGTTTCGTCTGGCGAGTCATAGCACGCCGCTCGATTGTCGGTGGGAAGGAAGGAAAAGTTACTTGGTCCGTTCGTCGGTTTCGACGCGGCCGTCGCGAATGTGAATCACGCGGTGGGCGTGCAGAGCGATGTCGCGTTCGTGCGTCACCAGGATCACGGTGTTGCCCTGCTCATGCAGCTTCGCGAATACGGCCATAATTTCCTCGCCGGTTTGCGTATCGAGATTGCCCGTGGGCTCGTCAGCGAGGATGATCGCCGGCGTATTCACTAGTGCTCTCGCGATGGCCACGCGCTGGCGCTGGCCGCCGGAAAGCTCGCTCGGCTTGTGCATCATGCGCTCGCCCAGGTCCACGGCTTCCAAAGCGCGCTTGGCTCGCGCCGTGCGCTCCGCGGCGGGCGTGCCGTTGTATACCAGCGGCAATTCGACGTTGTGCAACGCGGATGCGCGCGGCAGCAAATTGAACATTTGAAACACGAATCCGATTTCCTTGTTGCGGATGTACGCGAGTTCGTCTTCGTCGAGATCGCTCACCAGACGGCCGGCAAGCCAGTACTTTCCCGATGTCGGAGTGTCCAGGCAGCCGATCAAATTCATCAGCGTCGATTTTCCCGAGCCCGAAGGACCCATGATCGCGACATATTCGCCGCGCTTGATTTCAATATTGATGCCGCGCAGCGCGTACACCTGCTCCGCGCCCATTTCGTATACCTTCGTGAGTTCCTCGGTCCGAATCGCCACGCCTTGATCGATCAAATCCTTGCGAAGCGAATCGGAAGCCACAGTCTCGGCCGGCATACTTCAGCTCCCTCTACCTAAACACCGCGTTCTGCGCGGTTATCCAAAAAAGTGCGAGCAGTGCGCTCCGCGCAGTTTCGCGAGTCCTTACCGCGCGTCAGCTTTGATCCGAATCGCTCTCAACCTTGGGCGCGGAGTTGTCCACCTTGATCGGCGAGCTAGGCTTGAGCGTGCGCAACGCTTTGTAGCTGCCGGTGACAATTTGATCGCCGCCTTGCAATCCGGAAAGCACTTCGATATCGCTGACGCCGGTGATTCCCGTCGCCACCGGTACAAACACAGCCTTTTTATTGCGCACGACGAATACGCCCTGAATTTCACGCTTCTGCGGATCCGTCTCGTTGGCGTCCGCGCCTTGGGGCGGCGCGCTGGCCGCGAGCGCGATTTCCGATTGGTTTGCGCCCGCAGTCTTTGCGGCGTCTTGCAGTTCCTTCTGCGTGCGGATGGCGAGCGCCTGAATGGGAATGGCCAGGATGTTCTTCTTCTCCGCCGTGGTGATTTTGGCGGTGGCGGAAAGGCCCGGGCGCAAACCTATAGGAGGATTATCGAGCGTCACGACGACCTTGAAATCCTTGGCTTCTTGGTTGCTGGTGGTGGATTGCGTGCTCGTCAGGCCCGACGTGCGCAATACAGCCTGCGTACCTACTTGCGTCACGTGGCCGGGGAAGGTTTTCCCCGGTATGGCGTCGATGGAGACTTGCGCCGTTTGACCCGGACGAACGTTCACGATATCCGTTTCGTCCACCATCACTTCGCTGGTGACCACGGACATATCCGAAATCGTCATCAGAAAGCTGCCCGTGGAATTCTGAATTCCCGGCACCACGCCTTCGCCAACGCGCACGGCGATGTACGTCACGACGCCATCGATCGGCGCCAAATAAGTGGTTTTGTTCAAGACGTCCGTGGTGTGCTTGAGGACATCTTGAGACTGCGCCAGCGCGTACTTCGCTTCCTGAAGTTGCGCGCGCACTTGTTGTGCTTGCGCCTTGCTTGCGGCCAGAGCCGCCGCCGCTGCGTCATACGCCTCTTGCGTCGCGTCAAAATCCTGCTTGGCGATCAGACCTTGCTGATAGAGTTGTTTCCCGCGCTCTTCATCAAGCGACGCCTTTTGATATGCGGCCGTAGTCTGTTGTACGTTGGCCTGCGCCGCAGCGTCATTCGCGGCGGCCGCAGACACGGCCGATTCGGCGGCTTGGATCCCGGCCTGCCCGGCATCGACGTCAGCGCGCGGCTGGATGGCGTCCACTTTCACCAGCATTTGGCCCTTCTTAACGTGGTCGCCTTCCTTCACCAAGATGTCCGTGATCAGGCCGGTGCCCTGGCCGAGGACGTTCGTATAATTGAGCGCAGAGATATCTCCGGACGCGGTGACGATGGAATCCAAGTCCTCGTGTCCGACGACGGCTGTCTGAACTGTGACGACGTTTTTATTGGCTTGATGAACGCTGATGCCGACGATTATGCCGGCCAGCGCGACGGCTCCCACTCCGATCCCGACTTTCTGCCACATCTTCATGCCAGTTGAGGCTCATTTCTCCGAAGGTTTCGCCGGACGCCAACTAACTAGACGCCGGAACTCGGTAAAATGTAAGCGCTGCATCTAGTATTACGCGCCCGAGTCCAAAATTGTTTCTTCGGGCCGGCGTCTTACTTGGAAAGTCCGACTTCGGCTAAGCGGACCGCCGACGCCACCCAGTGCAGGGCCGTCCTCGAAAGGCGTTCCAGACCTAATGGTTGCTCGCTGAAGCAGGCGTTCGGCGACTCTTAGCACTGGGTATTCTATTGCCTTTCGGCGAGGAAATAAAGCTCGCCTTGCTGGCGAAGTGTCCCAACCGGATGCGGGCGGAATCGACACGTGGTCCCGGCCAGTACCACGGACGAAACCGGTTCCGACTAGAAGCAACCTTTTGAGTCGTGCGAGAGTCTGTATTCTAGGGGGTGTTGTGCCTTGCCGCGCAGGATTTTGGACCAAGCCCGGGGCCGGCATCCCGCTGTGAAAACTTGTTTAAGAAGCTGTTAACAAGAAACTTGTTGATTGACGCATTCCATCTTGGAGGGCTAAAATCCAGCCCGTCCGTGCGAGAATGGGTAGAGGTGTCATTATGGGCCGATTCAATCGTTTTGCGTTCTCAGTGCTGATCTTGGCCGGCGGATTCCTTATCTTTCATCCTAATCTTCGCGCACAAGATACGACGACTCAGGGCAACGCTTCCAGCCAGCCGGCAGCCAGCACCAAGAGCGACACCAAGCAACAGAACAACGCGCAACAGCAAAGTCTGCACAAGCTCGAGAAGGAACTCCCGACTCCTTACAAGCAGTGGCTGAACGAGGACGTCGTCTACATCATCACCGGCGAGGAACGGTCCGCGTTTCTGCGCTTGCAGACCAACGAGGAGCGCGAGCAGTTCATCGAGCAATTCTGGCTGCGCCGCGATCCGACCCCGGACACGCCGGAAAACGAGTTCAAGGAAGAGCACTATCGCCGGATCGCCTACGCCAACGAACACTTCGCTTCGGGAATTCCCGGTTGGAAGACGGATCGCGGCCGGATTTACATCATTTGGGGCAAGCCGGACGAGATCGAATCGCACCCGACCGGCGGCACCTATGAACGGCCCGAGGAAGAGGGCGGCGGAACGACGGCGACGTATCCCTTCGAGCAGTGGACGTACCGGCACATGGACGGCATCGGCGAAAACGTGATGCTGGAATTCGTGGACCCGACGATGACGGGTGAGTACCACCTGACTTCCGATCCCGGTGAGAAAGACGCGTTGGCCCACGTACCTGACGCAGGGTTGAGCGACCTTGAACAGATGGGGCTTTCCAGCAAGGCCGATCGGTTCACGCGCACGGACGGTTCGACTGCGCCGCTGCCGATGGGCGCCGAGCCTGAAAGCGACGAAGAGTTCAACCGCATCGAGCGGTTCGCGAACGTGATGGCGCCGCCGCCCGTGAAATTCACGGACCTGCAGGAAGTGGTTACTTCGCGAATCGTGCGCAACGAAATCAAGTTCAATTACCGCTTCGATTTCATGCGCATCACGGAAGATACGGTGCTGGTTCCAATCACGGTGGAGATTCCCAACCGGCAACTGAGTTTCCAGGAAAAAGACGGCGTGCACACGGCCACGCTCAATTTGTTCGCGCGTATTACGACGCTCACGGAGCGCCCCGTGCAAACGTTTGAGGACGTTATCCGCCGTGATTTTCCGGATACATTGCTCGAGCAATCGCTCAAGGGCGATTCGATTTACGAGAAATCCGTACCGCTAAGCCCGGGCCTGTATCGCCTGGACATCGTGATCAAGGATACCAACAGCAACAACGTGGGCGTGGTGAATGCGCGCTTGGCAGTGCCGCCGTTCAATGACGACACGCTGGACGCCAGCACGCTGATTTTGGCCGATCAAATGCAACCGGTGGCCACAAACCAAATCGGTTTGGGCCAATTCGTGATCGGTGACACCAAGGTGCGGCCGAAGCTCAATCAATCGTTCGCGGCCGATCAGCCGTTGGGCGTCTACCTGCAACTTTATAATTTCAAGGTGGACCCCAAGACCAACAAGAACCAAGCGTCGATCACGGTACACATCACCAAGAATGGCCAAGATGTGAGAACCTTGGTCCAAACCGGCGACGAGCTTAAACAGACCGGCAATCAGATCACACTCGAGGATACGCTGGGACTGGTCGCGGTGCCTCCGGGGCAGTACCACATTGAGATCCAGGCGACCGACCAGATCAGCAAGCAAACGGTAACGCGCGCGGCGGATTTCACGGTCACCCCGCCGGTGGCAAACGCCGCAGCGCAAGTGACACCCGGGAGGTAACCGGACGTGCAGGCTCGAATCTACCGGGCCCTGGGATGGATGGTGGCGGCTGCAGTGCTGTGCGCCGTTCCGGCGGCGCAAGCACGCACCGGCGACGGACGCCTGACGGGGATCGTGCTCGATTCGTCGGGGATCCCTCAGTTGGGCGCGACGGTATGGATCGCGGCTGAGGATGGTGGCGGCCTGGCGGTTGCGCAACTCCTTACCAACCAGCGCGGCTCGTTTTCGAGCGCAGAGTTGCGGCCGGGCTTGTACACGGTGCGCGTCTCACTGGTTGGCTTCCTACCCGCACTTGAACGCCACGTACGCATCACATCGAATATTACGACGCTGGTGAAAATCGAACTGGGCACAGTGTTCGATTCGCTCGATAGTCTGCGACGCGCGCCTGCCGTGCCCACCGATTCCGATGATTGGAAATGGGTGCTGCGGACCTCTGTTGACACAAGGCCCGCGCTTCAGTGGCAGGGTGATCCTATCGTCGTGGTCGGCCCGGAAACCAGCCGGGCGCACGGCTCCGCGATTTTGGTCGATATGACGAGCGGCTCGATGCATCCTGGATCGCTGGCGAATACCGGCGATTCGCCGGGGACAGCCGTTTCGTACGAGCAATCGCTCGGCTCCGCCGGGAAATTACTGGTGGCGGGCCAAATGAATTATGACGGCGGGACGGCCGGAGGTTTGGCCACGATCTGGCTGCCTTCAGGCGACGCTAATTCCGGTCCGATGACGACGCTGGTGATTCGCGAATCGGCGCCGGGAACTACCGGGATCAGCTTCTACGGCGTGCGTTTCGCTCATTCCGAGCGGTTCAATTTCGGAAACAACATTCACCTGCGCGTGGGAGGCGAATTCGTTTCGGAAGGTTTGGCCGGAGCGAGGCACTCATCGATATTGCCGAACGCCGAAGCGGACGTGCGGCTTTCCGACGCCTACACGCTTTCCGCGCTGCTGGCGACGAATTCCCCCGCGACCGATCCGTTCCGCGCGGACGCGCTTCAGTCGGTCGTCGACGCGATGGATAGTTTGCCCGTTGTGCTCTTCAACAACGGCCGCCCGGTTTTCGACGAAAACCTGCACGCGGAGTTGCGCCTGGCACATCGCTTTGGCAGCCGCGCGGGCTGGGAGATTGCGGCGTTCCACGATACCGATCCACACCAAGCCGTCTTTGGAATCGGCTCGGTCCCCATCCCCGACGCGGTGCAAGATCCGTTCTCGAACGTATTCGTCGACGACGGCGGCCATCTGAATTCGTGGGGCGCTCGGGGTGTGTATCACGTGAAAGTGTCCGACAACTGGGACCTTACAGCGTTGTACGCCTGGGCCGGCGCGCTAGCGCCGGATGGAAATGCTTCAGCGCAATCCGATCTGCGTCAGGATGTGGACCAGCGGTACCGTCAGGCGCTGGGGGCTCGCGTATCGACCAAGATTCCGCGCTTCGGAACGCAAGTGTCGGCAAGCTATCAGTGGATTTTCGGAGACGCACTTACCCCCGTGGATGAATTCGGCGACATCACTTACATGATGGATCCGAACCTCAGTCTTTCGATTCGCCAGCCCCTGCCCGGGTTCCTGTTGAACCGCCATTGGGAGGCGGTGGCGGACTTTGGCAACCTGCTCGCCCAAGGATACATCCCAATCACGAGCCAGGACGGCCAGGTGCTGCTGATGCCCGTGCCGCGTAGCTTCCGGGGTGGGTTGAGCTTCGAGTTCTGAAGGTAAGGGCCTTACCGAAATTAGAATCTCACCTTCAATAAACAGAAGTCAGGTCCTCCCCGCCTGTAAGAATTTTGTGTATTGTCTTATATTTCTTATAGTTAGGTGCTGATTGGAATTCATAGCCTATGGTCTCTGAGTTGCTCATTCAGCATACAGGGACGGCTCTATCTATACTTCGAACAGGGCCCCAAGTAGAATTCTCAGGCAAGGCCCGATGAGCAACACGACAGGCAGGTCGGCAGGCGATTCACGGCAGGGCTGCTATCCGGCCACGGAGGCACCTTCAGGCGATGTCGAATAGTCTCCGCGTCCGGTTCGGTGCTGTGCTGCTGGCCGTCACAACGGCAGCCGCGATCGTATTCTTCGCGATCAATTTCTTCCAACAGCGTGCGGGCGCGGCGATTCCAGACGACGGCGTCTCATGGATCGATAGCGCGCGGGGGGTCATAGCCTGGCACGTAAGTCCCGGCTCCCCGGGCGATAACGCGGGAATTCGGCCTGACGACCGATTGGTTGCGATCGACGGCAGCGCGGTGCACCGAGCCGTGCAAGTGACGCAGCGGCTGTGGCACCTGGGCGTTTGGACCCAAGTCAGTTACCACGTCGAGCGCAACGGCAGTGAATTTGACGCGCAACTGGTCACGGTTCCCGCGCCGAGGCCGGTTTCTCTCGAGAATTATCTTCGCGTCGTCGGCGTGCTCTACCTCTTCATCGGATTTTTTATTTTCTGGCGCCGATGGAGTGCCACACGGGCCGTGCATTTTTACGTCTTCTGCTTGGTCTCCTTCATTCTGTACACGTTCCAGTACACCGGGAAGCTGAGCCCGTTTGACTGGGAAATTTATTGGGCGAGCATCGTCGCGCGCCTGCTGCAGCCCGCGCTGCTGGTGCACTTCGCAATGGTGTTTCCGGAGCGGCGCGTGTCCCCGGCGCGCCACCGGACGCTGCTGACGGCGATTTACGGCGTGCCCGCGCTTCTGCTGTTGGTGCACATTGCCGTGGCCACCCAAACGATGGGTTTCGTTCCTTCGCTGCAAGCGCGACTGGCATTGGACCAGTTGGAACTCGGCTTCCTGGGGCTGTGCTCCCTGATCGCCGCGGCCATTTTCCTGCACACCTACCGGCGCACGGCTTCGGGCTTGCTGCGGCAGCAACTGAAATGGGTGACCGGCGGAACGCTGGCCGGCACGCTGCCGTTTTTGGCGTTCTACATCATTCCCTATTTCTTGGGAATCGCGCCGCGGCCGTGGATGAATCTATCGGCCGTTTCGTTGGCATTGATTCCGCTGTGCTTCGGCTACGCCATCATCCGCTACCGCTTGATGGATGTGGACATCATCTTCCGGCGCGGCCTGGCCTATACCGCAGCGACCGGCAGCGTGATCGCGGTGTACATCGCGCTGGTGGCGACGATTGGCGCGCTATTTCACAACGCGTGGCCTACGGGCTATACGGGCCCCGTGATCGCGATTGTCGTGGCGGCATTTCTGTTCCAGCCGTTTCGCGATTGGATCCAGGCGCGTCTGGACCGCTTCTTCTATCGCGATCGTCTGGACTATCGGCGCACCCTGATCGAATTCGGCCGCACGCTGACGAATGAAGTGCATCTGGAACCCATGCTCGCGTCGGTGATGGACCGGATTTCGCAGACGCTGCTGGTGGATCGATTGGCGGTCTTCCTGGAATCGCCGGGCGACGAAGGGCATTACGAATTGGCGCGATCGATGGGCATTCGTGCCGAGGAACAGCTCGATCTGCGCTTCTTGGATAGCGAGCGATTGTCGTTCGCGCGTGGCTGCCTATTCTACGAATCGCCGCGCAACGCGCGCGAATCCGACGCTTCAATCCGGCAAACACTGGATGCGCTGGACCTGAATTACTTCATTCCATGCCGCATTCGCGATCACACCGTGGGCGTGCTGGGCCTGGGCAAAACGGTGGACGGCGACTACCTTTCGAGCGAAGACATCGAGCTGCTGTTCACCATCGCGGGCTACGTGGCGATCGCGCTGGACAATGCGCAGCTGTATTCCTCACTCGAGCAAAAGGCCGTGCAAATTGAGCGGCTGAAAGATTTCTCCGAAAACATCGTGGAATCGCTGAACGTCGGCGTGCTGGCGGTGGACCTGGAAGGGCGCATCGAGTCCTGGAATCCGCAACTCGAGCACTTGATCGGGGCGACGCGCGAAGAAGCGCTCGGGAGAAAGCTTGAAGAGGTGCTGCCGGCGGATCTGGTCGCGGAAATCGAAGCGCGCGCGGACGACGGCCGCGTTTCGAGCCTCTACAAATTCCACTTGAACAACCGCGCCGGGCAAGCGCTGGTGATCAACGTCTCGATCGCTCCGCTGGTGGGCAAACCGGGCGAGCGCATCGGCCGGCTGATTTTGATGGACGACATCACGCAGCGTGTGCGCTTGGAGCAGCAGTTGGTGCAACACGAGAAGCTCACGTCGCTGGGCTTGCTGGCCGCCGGCGTGGCGCATGAGGTGAACACTCCGCTGGCCGTAATCTCCAACTACGTGCAGATGCTGGCCAAGCAACTGCCCACCGGAGACCCGCGCCAGGGATTGATCGATAAGATCGTGAAGCAAACATTCCGCGCCAGCGAAATCGCCAACAATTTGCTGAATTTCTCGCGGACGGCGCCGACGGAATTTTCCGAGGTCAATTTGAATCAGGTGGTCGAGGACACGCTTTCGCTGGTGACCCATCCGTTCCGCACGGCGCGCGTGCAGGTGATTCGCAATCTGCAGGGTGATCTGCCCTGCGTCCTGGGGTCAAACAACCGGCTGCAGCAAGTTTTCCTGAACCTGTTCATGAACGCGCGCGACGCCATGCCCTCCGGCGGAATGGTGGAAGTGCGCACCGCGTCGCAAAACGGCAGCGTGGAAGTGGAGATCACGGATACGGGTTTGGGTATCGCGCGCGAAAATCTGCAACGCATCTTCGATCCGTTCTTTACAACCAAGTCCTCCGGGCGCGGTACGGGCCTGGGCCTCTCCGTGAGCTACGGGATCATCAAAGAACATGCGGGAAAAATTGAGGTGCGATCGACCCCGGGCAAAGGCACCTCCTTCCATCTGGAATTCCCGACTTCTCGGAAGACCGTACATGCCTAAAGGCTGCATTCTAGTAGTCGATGACGAAGCGGAGATTCGCGAAGGCCTCGAACTGCTGCTGAGTTCGGAGGGCTACGCGGTGGCGACTGCGGAGACAGCCGCCGCGGGATTGACGCGCCTGGAAGAGCAGCCTTTCGATCTGATCCTTCTGGACGTCAGCCTGCCCGATCGCAACGGCCTCGATCTGCTGCAAGAGTTGCGCCAGCGCGACCCTATGCTGGCGATCGTGCTGATCACGGCCTACGGATCGATCGAGATGGCGCGAGCGGCATTCAAGAACGGTGCGCAAGATTACATCACCAAGCCGTGGTCCAACGACGAATTGCTGGCGCAAGTGGCGCAGGCCGTCGAGGGCCGGCAACTCCGCGAAGAAAATGTCCAGCTGAAGCGCGCGCTGAAGCAGCGCTACAACTTCCCCAACATCGTGGGCAAGAGCGAAAAAATGCTCACGCTGCTCGATCTGGTCAGCCAGGTCGCGGCGTCGCGCTCGACCGTGCTGATCTCCGGTGAAAGCGGCACCGGCAAGGAGCTGATCGCCAAAGCCATCCACTCCGCATCGCCGCGCGCCGATAAAGCGTTCGTGCCGATCAATACCGGTTCGATTCCCGTGGATTTGCTGGAATCGCAATTGTTCGGCCATGTGAAAGGCGCCTTCACCAGCGCGGTGGCCTCGAAGAAAGGCTTATTCGAGGTGGCCGATCAGGGAACGATTTTCTTCGACGAAATTTCGACGATTGGCCCGGAGACGCAGGCCAAACTGCTGCGCGTGATTCAGGAACGCGAGTTCATGCGCCTGGGCGGGACGGACACGATCAAGGTGGACGTGCGCATTGTGGCGGCCTCAAACGTGGATTTGGCGAACCTGGTGCGCGAAGGGCGCTTCCGCGAGGATTTGTATCACCGCCTGAACGTCATCGCGCTGCATATTCCGCCGCTGCGCGATCGCAAAGAAGATATCCCGCTGCTTGTGGCGCATTGCCTGAAGCGCTTCTCGGAGGAAAACGGCCGGCCGCCACAGCAATTCACGCACGCGGCGATGAAGATGATGATGGATTACGATTGGCCGGGCAACGTGCGCGAGCTCGAAAACGTCGTCGAGCGCGCCGTGGTGCTCTCCACGCAAGACGCTATCGCGCCCGACCTGCTGCCGGAAAATGTGCGCACGCGCGAGATCGTCAAGGGGCTGCGCTTGCAGCTTAACGAATTCGTGCCGCCGCTTCCGGGCGAACCGGGGGCTCGAGTCGACGCGGATAGCTCGAAGGCTTCGTTGTTCCAGATCATGGAAGAAGTCGAGCGGCGGATAGTGATCGACATGCTCGAGCGCACCGGCTGGAACCAGACGGAAGCCGCCGAACATTTCCAGATTCCGCTTTCGACGCTCAATCAAAAGATTAAGCGCCTGGGCATCGAAACCCGCCGCCGCCCGCGCGCGAACGGCGAACCTGCTATCGCGGAACCTATGCGCAAATAGTCCGCTGCCTCTCGCGGCCGCGCGAAGCACTGCTCCGAATCTCCAGAACAATAGATTTGAATCGATCTTGAACGCTGCCAGTCTCCGCCCTACTTGTTGGCGGGGTCCGGCGGGCCCGGCTTCTTGGGCATCAACGTGGTGCTCAGGTCCACGCCGGAAAGATCGACGCCGGTGAGATCTGTTTCGCGCAGGATCGTAACGCCCATGTCCGCGCCGGCGAATTGCGCACCCTTGATATTCGACGCGCGGAAATTCGTGTTGCGCAGATTGGCCTTGTGCAAAATCGCATTCGATAGGTCGCAGCGGAACAATTCGACGCCGGCGACTTGCGCACCCGTCAAATCGGCGCCAGGCAGAACGCACTCGGTCATGTCCGTGCTGCGCAGATCGGCGTCGCGCAGATTCGCTCCGGAAAAATCGGCGCGGGTTAGCTTGGCGCGCCGGAAATTGGCGCCCTCAAGGCGCGCGCCCTTCAAATTGGCGTCCGTCAAATCGGCGCCGCCGAAATCCACGCGCGAAAGCTGAGCGCCCTCCAGATTCGCTCGCTCACCGTCGGGCTCGCCCAAATGCGCCCGGTGGTTAGATTCGATAATTTCGCTCACGCGCTTGCCGTTGTGCTTCACGGACTTCGGCTTTCGCAACCCCCAAAACAGAAATCCCATCGCTCTCCTCGCGCATTACTCGCACTCCAAACAATGGATTGTACTCAAACCGCGCAGGCTGGGCCAGCACAACGGCGCGGGCCGCCACGCCGCGAGACGCAAAATGTGGTAACGTCAATCTAGATGGAACTCCTGCAACGATTCAAGGAACGCGCGCGCGCCGATTTGCAGCGCATCGTGCTCGTCGAAGGCGAAGACCAGCGCATCATTCAAGCCGCCGCGACGATCGCCGCGGAGGGCTTTGCGCGGCCCACGCTGCTGGGCTCGCCAGATCGGATCGCGGCCATGGCCGCGGCTGCGGGGATTTCGATCGCTGGCGTGACGCTGCTCGATCCGGCCACAAGCCCGCACGTTTCGCGTTACGCGCAGATTTACTTCGAACGCCGCCGCGCGAAAGGCGTCTCCCTCGACGAATCGCAACAAATCGCGCGAAAGCCGCTCTATTTCGCCGCGCTGGCCGTGGCTTCGGGCGACGCCGATGCATCGGTGGGCGGCGCTGTGAACACGACGGGCGAAACCGTGCGCGCAGCATTGCATTGCATCGGCCTTGCGCCCGGCGCGCAGATTGTCTCCAGCTTTTTCCTAATGGTTTTGGCGGACTACGGCGTGCGGCCTTCGGAAACTCTATTGTTTGCCGATTGCGCCGTCGTGCCCGACCCAAAGCCCGCCGAGCTTGCGGAAATTGCGCGCGCCACTGCGGAAAATGCTCGCGTTTTCCTCGAAACCGAGCCGCGCGTAGCGCTGCTCTCGTTTTCGACCAAGGGTTCGGCAAAACACCCGCGCGTAGAGAAAGTCCAGGAAGCAATGCGTGTGCTGCGCGAACGCGCTCCGGACCTGGTGTGCGACGGCGAGATGCAAGCGGACGCCGCGCTTGTGCCGAGCATCGGCGCCAGCAAAGCGCCGGGGTCACCCGTCGCGGGCCGCGCCAACGTTCTGATCTTCCCCGATCTCGATTCCGGCAATATCGGTTACAAACTCGTGGAGCGCCTTGCCGGCGCCACCGCGATTGGCCCGGTTCTGCAAGGTTTGGATCGTCCCGCGAACGACCTTTCGCGCGGCTGCACTGCCAGCGACGTCGTCAGCCTCGCCGCCATAACGTCTCTGCAAGCGATTGCCCGCAAACAAAGCTCCGCCACTCCCGGCGTCGGCGCCAGGCGCTAAGAATGCTGCGGCGGGCGGCAATTCCCGCGTTTTGGATATTTGCAGCGCTGGCCGGCGCACACATCTCCGCGCCGCAGGCTTCCGCACAGCAACAAGCAAACCGCGATCTTGTCGCGAATTTCGCAGCCGGCCGCGTGGAGATTTGCGTGGCCAAGGGAACCATGTTGATCGCCACGGCCGACGTGCCCATCGAGCCGGGTTCCGGACCGCCGGAGATTTTTGGGCTGGGCACCGGGCGCCTGGGAATTCTGCTGGGAGCCGCGGACTGGATTGAGCCGGGCTCGGGCAAGCAACCGGACAGCTTCGCGCGAGATCTAATCGCCGTCGGACACGAAGCTCCCGCGGCGGATACCATCGCTCCTGCAGGCAGCGAAGCCAATGACATTGAACTCCTGGGCCTCGCACTGCTCGAACGCATTCGCGCACAGGCGGAGGGCTTCCATCACAAGATCGATCTGGGCGCGGACGAGCCGCTGGTGGAGCTGATCGTCGCCGATTACGTCGATGGATACGGATTTGAGGCGTGGCTGCTGAGCTACAAGATCACGCAGCAATCGCTGGGCAACGATTACTGGCAGACGCGCGTCGCGCGTCCGGATTACACGCAACTCTATCCGCCGGAGAAAGGCCAGCCGCGAACCCTGCTGGAAGTGCCCTACCCGCCGGCCCTGGAACCTTCGCTGCTTGATCGCCTCGAGCGAAACGACCCGAACCTCGATCGCATCCGCTCCGCTTCGCCACAACTGAACCAAGCGATATCGCAAATCCTCGCCGGCCAAAGCCAGAAATCCATCGCCGCAGATGACGCCGATTTTCTGCGCGCCGCGATGCCCATCATCACGCGCGCCAACGCGAAGGTGTCCCTGGTCGAGATCACGGATGACCGGGACATCGTGTGGGTGGTGGGTGCGCCAGCTCCGAGCGCGGCCTCGGTTCCTGGTCCTGGCCAACAAAGCGAGCCGGACGCGCCGTCGCTTTACAAGCATTGACGCAGTGCACGCAACTCGCCCTCGTTAACCTGCGCCCCAGATATTCAGGATTGTTTGGCGGCTCACTACCGAAGTTCAGCTAGATTTCTTCCCGTACTGCAGTTTCACACGCGCGCTTTTTTCCGCCACCGATCGCGCCAGCTCTTCCTTGTACTCCACCAAGCGACGGCCTACCGACGGGTCCGCGACGGCCAGGATCTCCGCGGCGTAGATAGCAGCGTTGATCGCGCCGGGCTTATCGATCGCCATCGCCGCCACCGGTACGCCTGCCGGCATTTGCACGCTGGAGAGCAGCGCGTCGATCCCGGAGAGCACCGTCGTCGCCATGGGCACGGCGATCACGGGCAGCGTGGTCATCGCCGCCACAACTCCGGCCAAATGCGCCGCGCCTCCGGCTGCCACGATCACCACTTTGAGGCCGCGGGTGATTGCCGACGATGCGTACTCGTGCGTCCGCGCCGGCGAACGATGCGCGGAAATCACCTCAATCTCGTATGCGATTCCGAATTTATCGAGCATCTTCGCCGATTCGCTCATCACCGGCAGGTCCGTATCGGACCCCATGATGATCCCCACCTGCGGCGACGCTTCGGTTATCACGGCGTGAACCTTGTCCACTGCGCCTCCTCGATTGCCTTTGTTCGGCTAGCTCTTCAGAGAGCCGCGCCCTGAGCTTCCATGGCAGCTTCCACTTCGATTGCGTCGCCGCGCCGAATTCGGCCTCCGCGCAAAACGCGGCAAAGCATTCCGCGGCGCCCATCGATTTCCTTCTGCAAGCCAGGCCGAATCTCGTCCATTCGATCGCAGGGCGCGCAGGGCTTGGTGATCTGCAATAGCGCTTCGCCCAGCTTCAGACGATCTCCAGGGCGCAACCTGGCCGTCGCTATTCCTCGCGTGGTCACGCTCTCGCGCACCGCGCCGTGCTCGACGCCCAAATCCGCCAACTTCTCGGAGTCAATTAATAGCACCTGGCGCGAGCTGCCGGGCCGGCCGTGGGTGCAACCCTCGAAACCGCGATCCTCAATCGCCGTCACCTCTTCCATTTCGCGCACCGGCCGCCTGTGCCCGGTAGCGATCCAAAGGTGCAGGGCCTCAGCCATGATGCGCCTCCGCACCCACTTTCGCCTTCAGGGAAGAGCTGCCGATGTCCCGCCGGAAATGCGCGCCGTCAAAGCGTACGCGATCAACTGCGGCATAGGCTGTTCCCAGCGCGCTCGCCAGGTCACCACCAGCAGCGCTGACGCCGAGCACTCTACCACTACTTGTGTAGTACACAGATCCTTCCCGCTTGGTTCCGGCGTGAAAGACCTTCGCGCCGCCCAGCGATTCGGCTTCTGGGATCCCTTCGATCTCTTTGCCCGCCTCGAACGGACCCGGATAGCCGCCCGACGCCATCACCACGCATGCGCTAGCTCCAGGCTTCCAGCGGGCGCTGAAGCGGCTCAGCTCGCCATGCAGCAACGATTGGAAGGCGGCAGCCAAATCGAAATCCATGCGCATTACGATCGGCTGCGTTTCGGGATCGCCCAGCCGACAGTTGAATTCCAGCACCTTCGGGCCGTCCGCAGTCAGCATCACGCCAAAATAGAGAAATCCGCGATACGGGCGATTCTCCTTCGCCAGTCCGTCGAGCGCCGGGCGGACGATAGTCTTTTGGATCTGCGACTCGAGTTCCGGTGAGAGCAGGCTGTCAGTCGAATACGCACCCATTCCGCCGGTATTGGGACCGCGGTCCTGGTCAAAGACGCGTTTGTGATCGCGCGTCGGCACGAGCGGAATAAAACTCTGGCCGTCTGTCAGGACGATGTAGGAAAGCTCCGGGCCGCGCAGCGCTTCTTCGATCAGAATCTGTGCGCCGCCTTCGCCGAATTCCCGCTGCACCAGCGCGCGGTCGATGAAAGCAGCGGCCGCCGCGCGATCCGGTGCCACGAGCACGCCTTTTCCAGAGCAGAGTCCATCGGCCTTGATCACCAGCGGCCATTCCGAACCCAGCGCCGCCACGGCCTGTGCGGCCGATTGAAAAACTCCGATCGTGTGGCCCGTCGGGATTCCGTGACGGGCCATGAATTCTTTCGCGAAAACTTTACTGCCTTCGAGTTCGGCGCCGCGTTTCGAGGGACCAACCAGTTTCAAACCGCGCGACGCAAACGCGTCGGCCACGCCCGCGACGAGCGGCACTTCGGGGCCGGCGACCGTGATGTCCGCGCCGAGCGTGCTCGCGAGCGAAGCGAGCGAATCGACATCGTCCATGCGCGCAGGAAAACATTCGACGTCCGCGGAAATTCCGCCGTTGCCGGGCGCGCACCACACACGCTCAACAATCCGCGACTGCTGCAATTTCCAAACGAGTGCGTGTTCGCGGCCGCCGCTGCCTAGAATCAAAACCTTCATGGTCGAATCACGATAAACGCCGCATGCAACCATGTCAACCGCTCGGGTGTACGGTCGAGGCAGATCGGCAGATCGGCGCGCGTCGAGCTTGCTCCAAGCGCCCGATGATGCCTAGACTCTTATTGCATGCGCCTTTTCACCATCCCTTGGGATTTTGTGGCCATTCTGCTGGTGCTGGCCGTCATCGTGCCGTGGCGCGGCGCGGTGCGCATCCGCCAACTGCTCAGCCGGCCCAACATCGGCACGCGCGAGCGCATCGCCCTCTACGCTTCAACGATCGCGTTTCAGTGGATCGCTGTCGCTGTCACATTTTGGCGCGCTACCGCGCGCGGCCTCACGGCTGTGCAGCTCGGCCTTATTATTGGCCGGCCTACGCGAACCATAGCCGTTGCCATCGGCACAGCGGCGTTTCTAGCGGTCGTGCAATGGCAAGGACTCAGACAATTGCGGCACGTGACGCCCGATCCGAAATCGAGGCTAATGCAGTTTCGCGAAAAGATTCTGCCGCAGAATTCCACGGAATCTCTGGTGTTTTTCGCGCTCGCTTGCACCGTGGCTGTATGCGAAGAATTGATCTATAGAGGCTTCGTATTTGCGGTCGTGGTCCTGGCTGCGGGAGGATCCCTTGCAATTGCAATCTTGGTCTCGTCGGCGATCTTCTCGGCCGCCCACGCATATCAAGGGCGCCAGGGAATCGCGACCACCTTTGTGCTCGGCGCCCTGTTCGCGTTTACCCGCGTTTGTACGCTCAGTCTGCTGCCTGCGATCTTCGCGCACTTGGTTGTCGATTTGATTTCGGGCCTCTCTGGGGCCAGGGCGCTGCGCAGCTCTCCGGCAACCGATAGCGCTGCTGCGGGATCATGAAGCGGTCTATTACACAATAGTATATATGACTACTAAACACACGAACGGCCTTTCGCCGTCATCCATTCTCTCCGCCTTGCAGCCATTTGGCGTCGCCCCGACAACTGAACAGGTCGACGCGATTCGTCGGTACATAGAACTCTTAGTCCTTTGGAATGAACAAGTTGGACTCACGGCGCTGTCCGACCCGGAAGAGGTTTTGACGCGCCATTTCGGCGAAAGTCTCTTCGCCGCGCGCCATGTGCCGTTCGGACACAGTCGGCTGGCCGACATTGGTACAGGCGGTGGTTTTCCCGGATTGGCGATAAAGATTTTTCGCCCGGAGATTGAACTTTTTCTTGTCGAATCCAATAAGAAAAAGGCCGCGTTTCTTGCGGAAGCCGTCCGCACGCTTGGTGTTAATCATGTCGATATCGTGGCAGCGCGGTTTGAGGATTGGCGCCCGGGAGCGAAAAGCCTCGATTTGATTACCAGCCGCGCGCTCGGCCGCTACTCGTTCCTGATGCGCTGGGCTGTCGAGACGCTCAAGCCGACTGGGAAATTGATCCTGTGGCTGGGCGACGACGAGGGAAATCGAGTCCAGATGAGACCGGGATGGCATTGGGACCCTCCGGAACGAATACCGCTCAGCCGGCGGCGGCAGATTCTCGTCGGCTCTCCGACGAGGAGTTCGAGCATTTAGATGTTCCACGTGAAACACTCCTGAGACGCAATTCCAAGAAACCAGCGAAACTGGCCCAGAACGGCCCCGGTCCGGGGCTATTCGCCGACGGGAAGCGAATCCGATGTTCCACGTGAAACACTCCTGGAGCGCCAACCCAGGAGCTTTCCCCTCACCGATGAACGCCTTTCAAGGGGCATGGGGGAGGCGCCGGACGCTACAATTGTTCCACGTGAAACAACTTGCACGCGCAATTTGCACCTGATAGAGTCCCCCCAGTAGGTCAGGGGGACAATTGGGGAAAGTAATCGCCATCGCCAATCAGAAAGGTGGCGTGGGCAAGACCACTACAGCCATCAATCTGGCCGCCTCTCTAGCCGTCTCCGAACAGCACGTTCTGCTGGTGGACTGCGATCCGCAGAGCAATACGACCGGAGGGATCGGTTTTCAGCGAGATCCATCCCGCAGAAGCCTCTATCATGCGCTGATTCTGGGCGAGCCGGCCGATCGGATCATCATAAAGACGCAGGTTGATCGTCTAGAGCTGCTACCGTCCGACAAGAATCTTGTCGGAGCGCCGATTGAGTTGGTTTCCGTTGAAAATCGCGAATTTCGCCTGAAGGCGATTACGGACTCCGTGAAGGACCGCTACGATTTCGTTCTTCTCGATTGCCCGCCCTCGCTCGACCTCCTCACGCTGAATTGCCTCGTGGCCAGCGACTCTGTGCTCGTGCCGATTCAGTGTGAGTATTACGCCCTCGAGGGTTTATCAGAACTATTAGACTCTCTAATGCGGATTAGGAAGACACTGAACACCGGCCTCGCCATCGAGGGTTTTCTGCCCACGATGTACGATGAGCGGACCACACTCTCTCGCCAAGTCGCTTCGGACCTGCGAAGCTTCTTCGGCTCCCAAGTATTCGAGACGGTGATTCCGAGGAACGTGCGCTTGGCTGAGGCGCCAAGTCATGGGAAGCCAGTCATCTTCTACGACATGAGTAGTAAAGGCGCTGAGGCCTACATTCAACTCGCCAAGGAGGTAATCGCTAATGCCCAGAAACGCGTTGGGCAGGGGGCTTGAAGCTCTGATTCGTGAGCGCGCGCCGGAACCGACCGCCGTGGCCACAGTACCCAGTGCGCCGGCTGCGGCCGCTGCCGGGCCTGCGTTCGCGCCTGCGGCCCCATCCGGTGCGCAGATGGTGGATATCGATCTGATCGAGCCGAGCCCGTATCAGCCGCGCACACGCTTCCGCGAGGAAGCGCTTGACGAACTGGCCCGCTCGATTTCCACCAACGGAATCATTCAACCGCTGGTGCTGCGCGCGATCGGCTCGCGTTACCAACTGATCGCCGGAGAGCGCCGCTGGCGCGCAGCGCAGCGAGCAGGGCTGCGCCGCGTGCCGAGCATCCTGCGCGACGTTCCGGAAGAACTGGCGCTTGAGATCACGCTGGTCGAAAACATTCAGCGTGAGGATTTGAATCCGATCGAGCAGGCGCGCGCTTTTGAGCGGCTAATGACGGAATTCCACCTCACCCAAGAAGATGTTGCCGTGCGCACCGGCAAGGAGCGCGCGACGGTTGCCAACTCACTGCGCCTGCTAAAGCTCGAAAAGCCAATTCTAGAAATCATTGAAGACGGCAAGATCTCTGCCGGCCACGGCCGGGCGCTGCTCGGCGTGGGTGACGTGAAATTGCGTGCCACGCTTGCGGCCAGGGCCGCGCGCGGTGGGCTTACCGTGCGCCAACTCGAGCGCATCGCGTCTCGGCGCGCGCGCAAGATCGATCGCGAACAGGAAGCGCCTGCTGCGGATCCGAATATCCGCGCGGCCATCGAAGAGCTACAGCGGCAACTCGGCACGCGCGTAACGTTGCGCCCACCAACCAACAAATTCCCAGGGCAACTGCGAATCGAATACTATGATGACGCGCAGCTATCCGGGATCTACGAACGGCTGATGAAATAACTATGTATGTAGTAGAGAAAGGTTCGGGCAACCGATGGCACCGCCATCTTGCAGGCGTGCCTGGCAGGGTGCAGAATACGATGTTTGAAGCCGCGCGTTTCACGTACTCACTCCGAGGTGATTTGTGAGCTGGCCATTTTCCAAGCGGGATTCTGTGGAAGTCTCAAGCGATTGGACTGGTTTTCTCGCGCAAGGCGTGCACCTTGAGGGCACACTCGAATTGCCCGGTACGTTTCGCCTTGACGCGACGGTGAAGGGCAACATCGTCTCCAACCACAGCTTGATCTTGGGCGAAGGGGCCCACGTCG
>JBEKDK010000038.1:0-29638 GCA_050014395.1 Candidatus Acidiferrales bacterium
ACATCTTTCTTCTTCCGTGTTTTCTCGGCGAGTCTCCGCGTTCTCTGCCCGTCAGCGTTATCTTTTTCCTCGCCCCGACTCCCGGCGCACCATCCCCAACCGTCAGTTGCAACTTCGTCACCTCCGCAATTCCCATTTGCAACAAGTTGCAACTAGCAGCATTTCCCAGAAGTGTTGATTATAGAGGACTTAAGTCGCACCTAAGCCCCTTTAGAATCAACACTTCCAAGGGCAATAATATACTTGACTAACCAAGGCGTTTCTGGTAGCATTTGGCTTGTGAGGGACGCCATGAAAAAGCCGAGGACTTTACAGCAAGCCATGATGCACTTTGCCAACCCGGAAGTCTGCATTAACACCGTGGCCGCCGCCCGCTGGTCGAACGGGCCAGAGTGCCCTGCCTGTGGTGGCAAAGAGCATTACAGCCTCAAGACTCAGCGGCGCTGGAAGTGCAAAGAGTGCGGGCGGCAATTCTCCGTGAAACTCGGCACGATTTTCGAGGATAGTCCGCTCAGTTTGGACAAGTGGCTCTGCGCAATGTGGCTCGTTGCGAACTGCAAGAACGGCATTAGCTCCTACGAAGTCGGGCGCGACTTGGGAATCACTCAAAAGTCCGCATGGTTCATGCTGCACCGCATCCGACTCGCAATGCAAAACGGCTCACTTATGAAGCTTGGCGGCAAGGGCACCGAAGTTGAAGTGGACGAAACTTTCATTGGTGGCGCTGCCCGTAACATGCACCGCGATAAACACCGTCGCCGGATTACTGAGACCGGAACCAAGGACAAGACCCCCGTTATGGGCATCTTGGAACGTGGCGGCGAAGTGCGCGCAATGATGGTTCCCACTCGGCGCAAACACCACTTACAAGCCGAGATTCGCGCTAACGTGAAAGCCGGAAGCTCAATCTACACCGATGCGCTGATGTCCTATCAGGGATTGAAGCATCAAGACTTTGAGCATCAAGTGATCGACCACGCCGAAAAGTACGTTGACGGCAGGGTTCACACCAACGGACTGGAAAACTTCTGGAGCTTGGTCAAGCGCGGGCTAAAGGGAACCTACGTCAGTGTTGAACCGTTCCACTTGTTCCGCTACTTGGATGAACAATCGTGGCGTTATAACAATCGCGCTACCGACGATAACCCTATGACTGACGCTGATCGTTTTGAAGCAGTTCTTTCGCAGATTGCGGGAAAGCGGCTCACGCTTGCAGAGGTGACTGGAAAGGTGGGACAGGCGAGTAGCTTGCCCAACTAGACTGCCGCGCGGGAAGCGGAAGCCTTAGCTCGTTTCCGCTTCTCAGCATCAAGCTTGGATTTGATTACGGAGTGTGGCACTGACAAAACCTGCTTCAGGACATTCTCAAAGGCAGCGTATTCGCCCGTTGCGTTCTTGGCGGAAGGTTTCGAGCGACGCGCCACTTAGAGCACCTCTCAGAAGAGAGGATGCCGTGCTGCGTTCAAAAAGTCAACTACCCGCCTGTTTTGCTCTGCGCGAAGAAGCTCGCGAAGGATGGAATCACTGTGTGAGCGACAAACTCGTACATCTCCACAAAATCGCTGATGCCGAGGTCATCCCCGGTGGCCTTATCTCCGAATCTCATATCAACCCCCGGGTTTGGATTGAGGCGAATTTTATCTTTCAAGGCCAGCGGGATTTTTATTACAAGGCCATCTTCGAGTTGCTGTGCCCCGACATCGGTGGGGTTGTCAAGCGCGATATGGAACATCCACTCAGTGGAGACTCCGTGAGGCGCGAGATGCCTGTGTTTATCGATGTTGCACAAATCGTTGATTCTCCAGAGGTAGGCGGATTTGTAGGCATCCCCGTACTTATACGGCTGAAACGATTTGATAAGCATGACGGCTGCATCGGGCATTCCGTAGGTGGACTTAGCGATTCGGATTTGAGTATCAACAGAATCTCGCTCGCAAATGGGGAAGCAAATCTCCCGCGTGGGCACGTGTCCGCTCAGGTACGCGAGTTGCCATGCGAGATGATCCAAAGAGGCACGCAAGTTGTGAATAAAATCCGCAGCGATGAGAGCGCACGTGAAAACACGTTCGTCCTGCGAGAAGTGCGCCCTGATGAGATACCACTGACCCTCCAAGTCTTCTTCAGTGGTAATGTGATAGGTGTTCGTTTTTTGGAAAATAGAAATCTCAGATGCGAGAGTGTCGAGGTGTTTCTTCGCCCATTGAAGCTTCAAATCCGCGTTAAAGAGGCTCACGTCGGTCCATTATATCTCAATTCATTTGGTTAGCCATGTATATTATTGCCCTTCCAAGAAAAACGACTTTAAGTTTCCTATAATCAACACTTCCAAAAAACAAGGGGGTGGGGGTGGGGGAGTATCCGAGTGGTTAAGACGACCTGTACGGAGCCAGCTCCGAACCCGTTCGTCTTCCGACTCGGGTTCCGCTCTTGGTGTCCCCCCAAACCTGCCTACCGACCTTCCGTCGGCACGCGATTGGCGAACTCGGAGGCGCCGCGACGCGGACCCCATCCCGGCCTTGTCGCGAGGCCCGCAACAATCACGGTTTTGGTGGCACAGGCACTCCTGCCTGTGCGCCTTCGCACTTTTTCTCCGCGGCGGGAGGGATCTGCTGTTTCGCGCGCCGAACCTAGAACACCGAGCTGAACAAGTGATGCAGCGAGGCGAGGTCCAGGCGCGTGAGGCCGACAGCTACGGCCATTACCAGCACGCCCAACAGCGTCAGAACCATCACCGAAGAGCTGGGCGAGCGGCGGTGCGCCTCGGGCAGCAAATCGGAAGTCGCGGTGTAGAGGAAAAAGCCCGACGCGAGCGCCAGGAAGATGGCCAGCCACTTGGGCGAGGGCAGAAATACCAGCGCAAGCATCGCGCCCACCACCGGCGCAATCGCGTCCATGCCGAGGAAAAGATAATCGGTGCGGCGCGCGGCTTCTCCGCGCGTCACCAGCATCATCGTGTTCAGGCCATCGCTCATATCGTGGGCGATGATCGCCAGCGCCACCGCGGCGCCCACGCGCCAGCTCACCAGCGTGGCCGCCCCGATCGCCGCGCCATCGAGCGTGCTGTGCACGATCAGTCCGATCGAGCTCAACCGGCCCAGGCGGCGATGGGCTTCATTGGCGCAATCGTCTTCCACGCAGGAGTGCAGAATCAGGACGCGCTCGGCGACGTAAAAGCCCAGGAAGCCGATCACCAGCACAACGAACATTTCGCGCGCGCCCCAGCCCTGCGATTGCGCCGCTTCCACCGATTCCGGCAGCAGATCGAAGAACGTCGCGCCAAGCAACATCCCCGCGCCCACGCCAAACAGCAGATGCGCGCGCTTCTGCCCATACACCGCCACCAATCCACCGCCGACGGTGGAGATCATCGCGCACACGCTCAGAAGCAGCGCCGTGAGTTCAATGCTCGTTGTTCGCGCGCCGATCACTTCCGCGAATGCAATCATGTGGGA
This sequence comes from Candidatus Acidiferrales bacterium, assembly GCA_050014395.1. GTDB lineage: Bacteria > Acidobacteriota > Terriglobia > Acidiferrales > UBA7541 > DASPOJ01. The sequence continues at coordinate 3,453 of JBEKDK010000038.1, forward strand.
GAGAGGATACCACCGCAGAGGCGAGGAAGGGATAACGCCTGCCTGTCGGCAGGCAGGGCGAGGCACAGAAAATGCGCGCACCACAGAGAACACAGAGAGCACAGAGAAATGCGGAGACGCCCGACGGCGATGACAACACCCAACTGGCCTCGCGTGCGTGAAGTTACGGTTGCGCCGCTGTCGGTGTGGCCTGTGTGTGGCCTATCGTGCGTGAAGTTACCGTTACAGCTTCTTTCCTACCGCAACGCACAAACGAAAGTCATTCTGAGCGACCAGCGGGGAGCGAAGAATCCCTCTTTCTTGGCCTTTGGTTTTTGCCGTCGCCGTTTCCTCCCCACCACCGCAGCCGCGATCGAGAAATGGAATCCCAGAAAACCGCCATGGGCTACGCGACGGTTCGCGATCAAGCGCTGGACACGGAATTCATTCAACGTTCATTTAACGCGGCGGGCGCGGTCGCGGCGAGTGTGCTAGGGTTATGGCCACTATGTCGCTACTACACGTGATTATTTTGGCTGTGGTGCAAGGCTTGACGGAATTGCTGCCGGTCTCTAGCTCGGCGCACGTCGTTGTGGCCGAAAAGCTGATGGGCATGGATCCATCGTCGCCGGCGATGACGCTGCTGCTGATCATGCTGCACACCGGCACGATGTTTGCCGTGATCGTCTATTTCTGGAAGCAGTGGCGCGACACGTATTTCGCGAGCGTCGAATCGTTCTTGCAATCCGCGTGGCTGGTGATCCTCGCCACAACGATTACCGGCTTCATCGGCGGGGGATTAGTGAAGCTGATCGAGCATGTGACGCACGCGGACGTCGAACAATTGTTCGATCATTTGGAATTGATCGCGCCGGCGCTCGCGGCGGTCGGCGTGCTGATCTTGATTGCGGGCAGCGTTGAAAAGCGGCTGCCGCGCGCGGACTCGTCGGACGGAATTGGCCTGAATGGCGGAAAAGCGGCGCTGATCGGTGCGGTCCAGGGTTTCACGCTGCCGTTTCGCGGATTTTCGCGCTCCGGTGCGACGATTTCGACCGGCATGCTCGCCGGCGTGGCCAAAGCGCGCGCGGAAACGTTCAGCTTCGCGCTGGCCGTGCTGGTCACTCCGCCGGTGATCGCGCGCGAAGCCTTGCGCCTGCTGAAGGCGGAGCACGCCGCCGGCGGCGTGACGCTCGGCGCAACGATGCTGCCGATTTGCGTGGGATCGGTGTGCGCGTTTCTCGCCGGTCTGCTCGCGCTGAAATGGCTCAGCAAGTGGCTCGAGGGCGGCCGCTGGTACTTGTTTGGGATTTATTGCCTGATCGCGGCGGCTGCGGTGATGTGGTTGCACCACGCCGGCTTCTAATATTCAGTTGCGCGGCGTTGCCCCCGGCGGTGGCTGTGGCGGTACCACCCGCGGAGGATGCGTTTCCGTAAGAACTCCAAATCCATAAACCCTTGTTGGATTATCCACCAAAATTATTTTGCGCACGGCGGCGTCTGGCGCCCACTTCGCGAACTGATTGAACAGCAGGCCATCGTCGATTTGGAATAGCGGCGCGATGTCGGCAGCGGCGCGGCCCGGCTTGGACGATGAATCGGGATGCGGCCAATCGGTGCCCCACAAAATGCGCTCTGGATTCGCGGTGATCAGCGCTTTGGCCAGCGGCGCAACGTCCGCATAATCCGGCGCTTCACTTGACGCGCGATACGCGCCGGAGAGTTTTACGTAGGCTTTTCCGGCGCGCACCAGACTCAACAATGTGTCAAAGCCAGGCTGCGCGACGCCGAGCGACGCCTGCGCTCCGCCGAAATGATCGAGGACGATCGGCACCGGCGCAACCATGATCCGGTCGGCGAGCGTTTCGATCACGTCGAGGCGCGCATAGATTTGCACGTGAAGGTTGTGAGCGCTCGCGCGGTGCACAACCACTCTGAAGTAGCTGCGGGCTAGGTCGGGATTTGCCGGGCCGCCGGTCTGGAAGTTGATGCGCAGGCCACTAACGCCGGCAACCAACATGGCGTCGAGATCGGCGTCGGTGGTGTTGCCATCAACCACCGCGACGCCCCGCGCGCTTGCACCGAGTTGCTTGAGCGCATCGAGCAAGCACGAATTGTCCGCGCCATACACGCTGGGCTGCACCACCACCACGCGATCGACGTGCAGCGCGCGATGCATGGCGAGCAATTCCGCGATCGAGGCTGGCTCCGGCGTGTAGTTTCGCGCGGCCGCGAAAGGGAAGCGCGCAGGATCGAAGATATGCGTGTGGCAATCCCACGCGTCGCGCGGCACGTCGAAATCTACGGGAGTGGAGGGCTGCGAAGCCTTCGCGTATGTGGCGCCACCGCGCCGGGCAAGCTCGCCACGGCGAGCAAGCGTGGCATGGGTGGCGGGCCCAACAAGCGCAGCAGCACCCGCGATTGCCGCGCGCTTCAGAATGTCTCGCCGGGAAATCATCCGGGACGGCTAGGCTGTCTCGGGTGGTTTCTGGTCGGGAGGTTTCTGGGCGATGCGCGCAGTAGTTTGATTGAAAGCCTGAACCTTCGGCTTTTCTTTCTTCGGCTTCTTCTTTTCTCGACCGCCTCTATCCTTGTTTCCCATACTCACAGCTTGCCACATTTGGCGTGAAAATGGCTAGGGCTCGAAGGATTTTACAGCGGGCGACACCTAGCGGAGTCTATGCAAGCCATTGCGTCCAGGACGTCGCACCAGCGATTACGTCTCCGCGTGATACTCACTCCGATCGCCAGTACTAACTCTACCAGTACCGGCTGTTGTATGACTACCCAGCTTTATTAAGTCTCTCGGCCATTTCCATCGGAATTAAGTATTTGACATTGAAAGTTACCGCTTCTATATTTACGCGCAGTTCCCGCTTCTTGCATGCATTCACTTTCAGAAGAAAGAGAGTTGACGAATGAAAAGTATATTTGCAGCAACCGCATTGCTAGCGGCCATTACGATTTGTCCGGCTGCGTTCGCTGATAGCTTGTGCCCCAGTTCGGCAGGCCAGAACGGATCGGGCAGCTACACTTTCACCCCGGGTTCCGGATGTTCCGAAACCATATCCCTTCCCAACTCGACAGACTACGCCCGTCTGGCATGGGTTCCCGGGGATACAGGCTATCCCGCCGATCTAACGATTGGGAATCTTGGCGGTATCACCGCATCTGTGGCATTCACTGCCGGCACCGACGAGCCGTTCTACATGCTTGCCTTCACAGACTCGGGCGATTCCTTCCTGAACACGACAACCGGCGACCAAATCCTGTTGATTGAGTTTCAGGGCTCCACTCTCTCCGGCGCCGGCGACGGCACCATGGTGCTTGACCCTACCACGACGCAGTTCAATCTCTACGACAACACCCTCGGCCAGTATCTTGAGTCAGGACAATCGGACACAAATAGTCTGGACGGCTGGATTGCGCTGGACCCGAACTTGAGCAGCGACGACGTCCAACAGATTCGTTTGGGATTGGGTCTGTCTGGGGGGAGTGGCCCGGCTGAAAGCTTGACGGTTAATTCCGCAGACGTCACTGAGGCCACCGCCACGCCCGAGCCGTCCTGCCTGCTTCTCCTCGGTGCCGGACTCTTCGGCATTGCAGGACTTCTTTTGTGGAAGGGCAGAAAGGATTCCTCACGGCCCGGTCTCATTGCTTCGTGCTGACTTCAGGTCCTCTCTCATTCGGAGGAGGACATGTGACCTTCTGTCCTCCTCTTTTTTATTCGCGTTGTGCCTTCCAGTCGCTGGGAATCCATTTCTCTTGACATCCCTTTTTATAGAGCGCGCAAGTCAGAAACTGGCGATTTCGTGTCTCGCGCAACATCCATTTTTTCACGCCGCGCATTCCCGAGCAAAGGATCCACGGATGTCCCCTCCGACCCGCCGAACTCCAAGCGCCCTGCGCCATTTGCTCCCGTCAGGCCACGGCCGCCTGACGCTGAGCGCCGAGGAAGCTATCGATACACTGCTTTAGTTGCGCGTCCACTTCGTCCGCAATGAGCATCACGTCGGGCAAAACCAAACTGAAATCCACGTTGACCAAGCTGCGTTGGATCGTCTCGAAGATGCATACCTGCAGGATGCGTGACTCCTCGACGATCAGCGGCGCGGTGTAGCCTTGACGATAGCGGATCTGCCCGTGCGCCGCCGCTGCTGCAGAAGGCTTAGCAACGGCTACCAGTTCTCGGGTTCCGCGCAGGCGGGCGATGATGTTTCTCAGAATCTCGGGAAGATGGCTGGTGCGCTCTTGATCGGGCAGCGCGATGGCCGTCAATTCCTCGACCTTTGCCACTCGCGTCACCCAATGTTCGATCGTAGCGGCAGCGTCGCGCTCCAGAATGGTCGCGACGGTCTGCTTTTTTAGGTTCGATGGATGTTGAACGTCCCTTTTCTTTTGAATGAGGTCAGTGAGGTTTGTGAAGTCGAAGGGTTTCGCGAGAATTTCGTCCGCTTGCAGAAGTATGGCGGCCATCGCCGCATTCGTGTCCGGAAATCCGCTGATCACAATCGTCAGGGCGTCGGGCTGAGAATGACGCATGGCGGAGACGACTGTGAAACCGTCTCCTGGCAACGGCATCTGAAGGTCGGTGAGCAGAACATCGAACTTCTGTACGACAATCTGCTCGAGAGCCTCGTTAACGCTGCCTACCGCAACGACTTCAAAACCTTTGGCTTCCAGGCGTCCTTGCATCATTTCTCGAACAGCATCATCGTCATCAGCCAGTAGAATCTTTGTGACACTCAATGGTTGACCTCAGCTTTCTTTTCATTCGTCAGAATGGCGAGCCAGCGCCGAGCGCGATCTTGGTGCGAGCAACGAACATCAAACGTGTCAGTTGTGTTCCGCATTGCGTACGCGCGAGCCGGGCCGTCTGGCACGCATTTGGATTGCATTGCACGAACCCGGCCAAAGCCAGGGCGACAGATTCTCCGTTAATTGCCGGGGCTCAGGCATTTACCGGTGCTGACAAGATTTGAAGTCGATGTGGCGGGCCTTCCGGTTTCAGAAAGGCACACTTGGGACCGAAATGATATTCTTTGGAACAATTCTGGAGGCCGCTCATCGCGGCGAAGCGCTTATGTGACATGCTCGTCGGCGGAAGCTGGCGCGCCGCAATTGTCGGCGAGCGTTTGACTTTTTTCGCCGCGCACTCTAGCATCATAGGTTCCACAGTTAGCCCGCGCGACCCGCTGTACCCCAAGCGCGCCAATTTTCCAGGAGGCAAGGAATGCCTATAAAGGTTGGTATCAACGGCTTCGGCCGAATCGGCCGGAACATTCTGCGCGCGTCGCTGGGCGACGCGGCAATCGACATTGTGGCCGTGAACGACATCACGGACCCGAGGACGCTGGCGTATTTGTTGAAGCACGATTCGACGCTGGGCAATTTGTCGCAGTCCGTAACGTACACGGACGATTCCATCTCCGTGGCCGGCAAGCCATTCAAAGTTTTCAAGGTGAAGGACCCGGCCGAGTTGGACTGGGCTTCGGTAGGCGCGGAGATCGTGGTGGAGTCCACGGGATTGTTCACGAAGGGTCCCGACGCGAGGAAGCACATCCGCGGCCCGGTGAAGAAAGTAATCATCTCGGCGCCAGCCAGCGGCGAGGATCAGACGATCGTGCTGGGCGTGAACGACAACGTGTACGACCCCGCGAAGCATCACGTGATTTCCAACGCATCGTGCACGACGAATTGTTTGGCGCCAGTGGCCAAGGTGCTGCTGGACAATTTTGGGATCGTGCACGGCCTGATGACGACCATTCATTCCTATACAAACGACCAGAGACTGCTGGACCTGCCGCACAAGGACCTGCGGCGATCGCGCGCTGCGGCGCTATCCATGATCCCGACGACGACCGGCGCGGCCAAGGCGCTCAGCCTGGTGATTCCGGCGCTGAAGGGCAAGCTCGATGGCTACTCGATGCGCGTGCCGACGCCGAACGTGAGCGTCGTCGACCTGACCGTGACCACGGAGAAACCGGTGACGGTGGAAGGCATCAACGCCGCGCTGAAGAAAGCGGCTGAGGGCCCGATGAAGGGCATCCTGGCATACACCGAAGAAGAATTGGTCTCGATCGACTTCCGTGCGAATCCGAATTCGGCGATCGTGGATGCGGGCTACACGCGCGTGGTCGATGGGACCTGCGCCAAGGTGCTGGCGTGGTACGACAACGAATGGGGCTATTCGTGCCGCGTGGTCGACCTGATCAAGTTCCTGGCGGCGAAGCTGTAATCACCGCGAGCGATTTCAGCCGGCGTGCGGGCGCCGAAACGTCCGCGCGCCGGTGCTGTGCCTAACTCCATCTCAGAATGAAGGCAATATGAGCAAACTTTCGATCCGCGATCTAGAAATGTCCGGTAAGCGTGTGTTCATACGCGTGGATTTCAACGTACCGCTCGATGGCGGCAAGATTTCCGACGACACGCGCATCCGCGAAACGCTGCCGACGCTCGAGCTAGCGATCTCCAAGGGCGCGCGACTGGTGCTGGCTTCGCATTTGGGCCGGCCTAAGGGAACGCCCAATCCGAAATATAGCTTGAAGCCAGTGGCCGAGCATTTGAGCGAATTGCTGGGGCGGCGCGTGGAATTTGCTTCCGACTGCGTGGGCGACGAGGCGGAAGCGAAGAGTAAAGCGTTGGCGAATGGCGGCGTGCTGTTGCTGGAAAATGTGCGCTATCACCCCGAAGAAGAGAAGAACGACGAAAATTTCTCGCGCCGCTTGGCGGCGCTGTGCGATGGGCTTTTCGTTTGCGATGCATTCGGCTCGGCGCATCGCGCGCACGCGTCGGTGGTGGGGATCACGCGTTTCGTCCAGAAAGCCGCGGCGGGTCTGCTGATGGAGCGCGAGCTTGCATTTCTCGGCAAAGCGATCACCAATCCGGATCGGCCGTTCGTGGCCATTCTGGGCGGCGCGAAAGTTTCGGACAAAATCGAAGTGGTCGAAAATTTGATGCGCATCGCCGATGCCATGCTGATTGGCGGCGGAATGGCGTACACGTTTCTGAAGGCGCAGGGGTTGCCGATCGGCGCGTCAATGGTGGAAGCCGACAAGGTCGATTTGGCGAGGCGATCGATCTCCGACGCGCGCGCGCGAAATTTCCGGCTGGTGTTGCCGGTGGATCACGTTGTGGCCGCGGCGTTCAAAGCCGACGCGGAGAAGAAAACGACGTCGATCGCGAACACGCCGGAAACTTGGATGGGATTGGATATCGGGCCCGAGACCGCGGCGCGCTTCGCGGATGAAATCGCTTCGGCGAAGACGATTGTGTGGAATGGACCGATGGGCGTGTTTGAAATGCCGGCGTTCGCGCAGGGCACGCTGGCTGTGGCGCGCGCGGTGGCTAAGGCCACGGCGGCCGGCGCGACTTCGATCGTGGGCGGCGGCGATTCCGTCGCCGCGGTGCATCAGGCCGGGGTGGCCGATCAGATCTCGCACATTTCGACCGGGGGCGGGGCTTCGCTGGAATTTTTGGCGGGAGCCAAGCTGCCGGGCGTGGAAGCTTTGACGGATCGTTAAGCGAACGCAAGCGAAAGGCAAGGGGAACACATGGCGCGGAAACCGGTGATCGCCGGGAATTGGAAAATGTACAAGACGCAGGCCGATGCGCGCGCGTTCTTCGCGGCGTTCGCGCCGTTGGTGTCCGGCGCGAAGCATTGCGAAATCGTGATTGCGCCGCCGTTCACGGCGCTCGGCGCAGCGGTGGAAGTTACGCGCGGCACGAACATCCGCATCGCTGCTCAGAATTTGCATTGGCAAAGCGAAGGCGCGTTCACCGGCGAAGTGTCCGCTCCAATGCTGGTGGAAGCCGGATGCTTCGGCGTGCTGATCGCGCACTCCGAGCGCCGGCAATTTTTCGGCGAGACCGACGAGAGCGCCAACAAGAAAGTGAAGTCCGCGCTGAACGCGGGCCTGACGCCGATTTTGTGCGTCGGCGAGACGCTGAAGGAGCGCGAAGCCAACGAAACCGAGAGTGTGCTGGAAAGGCAATTCCGCGGCGGCGTGGCCGCGTTGACCACCGAACAGTTCTCGCGTATTCTTCTAGCTTACGAGCCGGTGTGGGCCATCGGTACGGGCCGCACGGCGACGCCCGAGCAGGCCTCCGACGCGCATCGTTTCCTCCGGCAGTTGGCCGCAAGCGTCATTTCGCCCGGCGAAGCCGCCGGGGTGCGGATTTTGTACGGCGGCAGCGTGAAGCCCGACAACATCAAGGGGCTGATGGCGCATCCGGATATCGATGGAGCGCTGGTGGGCGGCGCGAGTTTGGACGCGAAATCGTTCGCGGCCATCGTGAGTTTTTAGGGCGCGAATTTTTAGGCGTGGAGTTCTAGGGAGCGCGGCGAATGCCGAGAGAATTAAAGTGGGCGATCTCGTTCGTGGTCGGCGCCGGGCTGCTCTGGCTTGGATGGCGGATGTACGTCTTCCTTGTGACGCTGCACATCATCGTTTGCCTCACGCTGATGCTGGTGGTGCTGCTGCAAAGCGGCGAAGCGGCGGATTTGGCCGGCGCATTCGGCGGGGCCGGCAGCCAGACCGCCTTCGGCCCGCGTGGCGCAGCGACATTCCTGACCAAAGCCACCACGTGGTGCGCCGTGATGTTCTTGTTCACGTCGATGGCGCTGACAATGCACGTCAGCACGCGCGGCGGTGGTGGCGGCGCGCGCTCAATCCTTCAGCAATTCTCGAAGCCGGTAACGCAGCAGAAAGCGCCCGCGCCGACGGTTCCCGCGCCTTCGCCATTTCCGCTGACGCCGTCGCAGCCCGTCGCGCCTCCTCCATCGAAATAGTAAGCGATTCAATCGGCGCGCCGCGCTTGCCGCCATCGAAGCGCCCGGCTACAATCTTGACGCAAACTTTGTCTTCACTCTCCTCGTGCGGAAGTGGCGGAACTGGCAGACGCACCATCTTGAGGGGGTGGCGCCGTGAGGCGTGAGGGTTCGAATCCCTCCTTCCGCACCAACTTTTCCTGCCGCAAGTAGCTGCTGCTTTTCTATCCGTTCGTCCGCAGCCAGCGACGAATCCCTGGCGCGATCGCGCCCGGCCCGCCACGAATCGTCAACAAAACATCAATTTGTTCGCATCCGATGCCTGCCATCGAGCATCGCATCGGATTGGCGCCATGGGTTTTATCTCGAAAGCTTCTTGAAATTTATCGGCGGTCGGATATGATACCCCCCTTTGACTTTGGGGGCTCCAGGAAGCCCCGAAGCGGAGGACGGAGCGCAGGATGAAGAAGCCGAGAATGGACGGGCGGGCTCGAGAAAAGGGCTCGACCGCAGCCGCCGCAATGCTGGCATTGCTGATTGTGGCGATCACAGCGATCACGGTTTACATTTTCGTCGCGAAAATCTGGTGGTTCCCGCCCTCGATTACCGATGAGGGCCATCAATTCGACGCGCAATTCTTCCGCACGCTGTTGATCACCGGCATTATTTTCGTCGCCGCGCAATTGGGACTGGCGCTGGTGATTTTCCGCTCTCGAGATCGCGGACAGCGCGTGCACTACTTCGAGGGTCACAATGGAATGGAGATCCTCTGGACCACCGCGACGCTAATTCTTTTCGTCGGGTTGGGGATTTACGCCGAGAAGGCCTGGGCTGAGGTGCACTTCATCGGCGCTGAGCCCGGAGCGCTGCCGATCGAAGTGACCGGGCAGCAATTCGCTTGGAATTTCCGCTACGCGGGGCCGGATGGAGTCTTCGGCCGCACGCGTCCGGATTTGGTGAGCGCATCGACGGGCAATGCCGTCGGCGTAGATCCCACCGATCCTGCCGGCAAAGACGACATTATTTCGCCCGGCGAAATCGCCGTGCCCGCGGGCCGCGAAGTGGATTTGGTCATCAAGTCTCTCGACGTAACCCACAGCTTTTTCGTGCGCGAGTTGCGACTGAAGCAGGACGCCGTGCCGGGCATGACCATCCATCTGCATTTCACGGCGAATACCCCGGGCACATACGAAATCGCGTGCGCCGAATTGTGCGGACTGGGCCATTACAAAATGCGCGCGACGATGATCGTGATGAACGAACCCGATTTCGAGAAATGGCTGCAGCAGCAGGAAGCCGCGAACCAGTAGCTTCCCGGGCGCGTCCCGGGCCGGGCGCGGCCTCCGATTGGAGCCCGCCCACACGAGGAGGAAGTTGATGGCCGAGCACGAAGGTAGCGGCGCACACGCTCACACTGCGCCGACCGGCTTTCTGTGGAAATACGTTTTCAGCCTCGATCATAAGGTGATCGGCATTCAGTACTACTTCCTGGCGCTATTTTCCGTGTTCGTCGGGATGGCGCTCTCGCTGCTGATGCGATTCCACTTGGTGTGGCCGGCCGCGCATGTGCCATTGATCGCCGGCGGCGTGATGAAGCCGGAACAATATCTGGCGCTGGTGACGATGCACGGCACGATCATGGTCTTCATGGTGCTGACCACCGCGCCGCAATCGGGATTCGGAAATTATCTTTTGCCCATCCAGATCGGCGCCGAAGACATGGCGTTTCCGGTGCTGAACATGTTGTCGTTCTGGACGACGTTCGTTTCGTTGCTGGTGATCCTCGCGGCGTTTTTCGTGGAAGGCGGCGCGCCGATCGCGGGTTGGACTTCGTATCCGCCGCTCAGCGCCGTCGGCGATATGTCGGGACCCGGCGAGGGCTTGGGGCAAACGCTGTGGGTGATCGGCCTGGCAATCTTTTGCCTCGCGTCGCTGATTGGCGCGCTGAATTTTATTACCACCACCGTCGATCTGCGCGCCAAGGGAATGTCGCTGATGCGCATGCCGCTCACGGTGTGGGCGTGGCTGATCACGGCGATTCTGGGATTGCTGGCGTTCGGCGTGCTGCTGGCGGCGTGCGCGCTGCTGCTGCTCGATCGTATGGCGGGAACGAGCTTCTTCATTCCTGGCGGCTTGGTGTTCACGGATACAGTGCTCGCGGCGCATGAAGGCGGCTCGCCGCTGCTGTGGCAGCATTTGTTTTGGTTCTTCGGCCATCCCGAGGTGTACATCGCGATTTTGCCGGGCATGGGCGTGACGTCGCACGTCCTTTCCAATTTTTCGCGCAAGCCGGTGTTCGGTTACCGCGCGATGGTCGGCGCGATGCTGGCGATCGGCTTCCTCGGCTTTTGCGTTTGGGGCCATCACATGTTCGTCAGCGGCATGAGTCCGTATTCGGCTTTTGCATTTTCGCTGCTGACGATGACCATCGGCGTGCCCTCCGCGATCAAGACTTTCAATTGGCTGGGAACGCTGTGGGGCGGGAAAATTCAATTCACGTGCGCGATGCTGTTTGCGCTGGGTTTTGTTTCGCTGTTCGTCACCGGCGGACTTTCGGGCTTGTTCCTGGCGCAGCCAACGCTCGATCTTTATTTCCATGACACTTTCTTCGTCGTCGCGCACTTCCATTTCGTGATGGGCGTAGCGGCGATATTCGGCATCTTCGCCGCGACGTACTTTTGGTATCCGAAAATGTTTGGCCGCATGCTGAATGAGACGGTGGGGAAGGTCCATTTCTGGCTGACCTTCATTGGCGTGTACTGCATCTTCATGCCCATGCACTTTTTGGGAATGGTCGGCCGTCCGCGGCGTTATGCGGATTTGACCGGCGTCAATTTCCTCGGACCGTTGCACTCCGTCGAATTTTTCATTTCGATCGCGGCCATTTTCACGATCGCCGCGCAATTTATTTTCCTGTTCAATTTCCTTTATTGCCTGAAGTGGGGCAAGAAGGCGGAATCGAATCCATGGCACGGCACCACTCTCGAGTGGAGCATTCCTTCGCCGCCGCCATTCGACAATTTCGCGGGGCGCCACGTGCAGGTCTATCGCGGCGCGTATGAATTCAGCGTGCCCGGCGAGGCTCAGGACTTCATTCCGCAGGACCTTGCACCGGAAAAAGTTGGCAAAGCCAATTAGGGAACAAGGAACGACATGACGAGACCCGCGACTACTGAAGAACTCGAGCTGATCGATCACGGCGACGGCGGAGGCGTGCTTCCGCCGCCCGATGGCGGCGGAGACGACGGCCGGCGCCCGTGGCCGAGGCCGGAAGTCTCGCGGCGCGCGTTCTTCACGCTGATTCAACTTTCGCTTGCGGCGATCGTGATGTTTTTCATGTCGCTGACGAGCGCCTACATCGTGCGCAAGGGCCTCGGCGGCGATTGGCAGGCCACGCCGATTCCGCGCGTGCTGTGGCTGAATACGCTGCTGCTGCTGGCCAGCAGCCTGACGATCGAGCTTGCGCGGCGCAAACATAGCGGCGATGCCGCCGCGAATCCGCTGGCCGCGGAAGCGCGCAATGCGCGATTTTCGCAATGGTGGACGATCACGATCGCGCTCGGCCTGCTGTTTCTGGCGGGGCAGCTTTTCGCCTGGCGGCAATTGTCCGCGGCGGGAATGTTTCTGGATACCAATCCGAGCAGCAGCTTTTTCTACGTGCTGACGGCGGCGCACGGCGCGCATTTGGCCGGCGGGATTTTCGCGTTGTTCTATGTGGCGTTTCGCAATTGGAAGCGCTCGCGCATCACGCAGGAAACCGCCGCCGATCTTGCGGCGCTGTACTGGCATTTTATGGACGGGCTTTGGCTGTTTCTATTCGCACTCCTCACAGTGGGACGGTGATCCGTGCACGAAATGATTGCTGACGAGTCGACATCGGTTTGGTCCGGCGGGACGCGGCCATTCGGTACGGGCTCGAAAAAACTGGGAATGTGGCTGTTCATCGTCTCCGATTCGCTGACGTTCGGCGCGCTGCTGCTGGCGTATAGCTATGAGCGCCTGGCGAATCCGGATTGGCCGCGCCCGTTTGAAATGTATCCGGGCATCGCCAAATCCACCGGGATGACGGTGATTCTGCTGCTGAGCAGCTTGACGATGGTGTTCGGCGTGGTGGCGGCCAATCGCAACAATCGCAAGGCAGCGGTGAAGTGGCTGCTGGCCACGATGGTGCTTGGTGCGTCATTCGTCGCGATCCACATGACGGAATGGTTCACGCTGTTCAAGGAGGGCGTTACGCCGTGGTCCAATCCGTGGGGCGTGCCGCTGTTCGGCGCCACATTTTTCGGGATCACCGGGCTGCACATGCTGCACGTTTCGATCGGCGTGATTTATCTGGGCGTGATCGCGGGCGCGTTCGGCAGGGGCCGTCTAGCGCCGGAGGATGTGGAAGTCAGCGGACTTTACTGGCACTTCGTGGACTTGGTTTGGATGTTCGTCTTCCCGATGCTTTATTTGATGTCCGTGGCAGTGAAGTAGGGCGACAGCGAAAGGAGCGCGCATGTCGGCTGAAGCGCACGAAATCGATCACCACACAGCGGGATCGACGCACTTGTTTCTGACGGTGTGGATCTCGCTGGTAGCCATCACGGCGGGCGAAGTACTTCTCGCGTATCTGGAATATATGCGCACGCATCCCGCGGTGATGCTCACGCTGCTGGTGGGATTGTCGATCATCAAGGCGGCGCTGATCATGTCCTATTTCATGCACCTGCGCTTTGAGAAGCTGGCGCTGTCGCTCGTTTTGGTGTCGTCGATGGTTTTTTGTCTTTGCATGATCATCATTTTCTTTATGCCTGACGGCAATCGGCTGCTGCAAATGCGATTGATGCACTAGAGAGTCGTGAGGAATCGGAGAGCGGGATGAGACGCGCGGTGGGGGAGATGGACGGCAAATCAAAGGATAACGCCCGCCACGGCGGGCAGGCACCGGCGCGGAGAACGCGGAGGTTCGCGGAGACTTGGGTGCTGCGGCTGGGCGCCGCGATGCTGGCTGGCGTTCTGGGATTCGCGCCCCGCGCCGCGGCGCAAAGTTGCGCGCTGTGCTACACCACGGCTTCCGCGGCCGGCTCGGCGGGCATTCGTGCGTTGCATGTAGGGATTCTGGCGCTGCTGATTCCGGCGCTGGGTTTGTTTCTGGGAATTCTGTATCTGGTGATCCGCAGGGCGGCGCTGGCCGAAGTCTAAACTTTCCTGCCTGCTTTTTTCTCGCTCAACTTCCTACTGCTTCTTTCAGCGCGTTCGCCACGCGTTCGATCTGCGCCTCGGTCAGCCCGGGATAGATCGGCAGAGACAGAACTTCGTCGGCGGCGCGTTCCGAGTGTGGCAGCGCGCCGCGCTTCACGCCCGCGGCTGCGTAGAGCGGTTGCAGGTGCAGCGGCACGGGATAATACACTACGCTTGAAATGCCGCGGCCTGCGAGATGTTGGCGGACGCGATCGCGGCGCTCCGAGCCCCCTTCCACGCGGATGGTGTACACCGAATACACGTGCTCGCAGCCTTCGCGCCCTTTCGGCGTGCGAATTCCTGGCAATCCGGAGAGCAGGGAATCGTAGGCGCGCGCGACGCGCTGTCGCGCAGCCGTCCATTGCGCCAGGTGACGCAGCTTGACGCGCAGCACCGCGGCTTGAATTTCGTCCAGGCGGCTATTCCAGCCGCGCTCCGTGCTGATGTAGCGCGTCGTCTCGCCGTGATTGCGCAGCGCGCGCAGGCGCTCGGCGGCGGACTGCGACGCCGTCAGGATCATTCCCGCATCGCCGTAGGCGCCCAGGATTTTGCTGGGATAAAAACTGACGCATCCGAACGCGCCGAGTGAACCCGTTGCACGACCGCGATATTTTGCGGCAAGCGATTGGGCATTGTCCTCGATCACGGCGATCCCGCGCCGCGCGCCCAACGCCAGAATCGGGTCCATCTCCGCGGACAAGCCGAACAGATGCACTGGGATGATCGCTCGCGTGCGCGGCGTCAATCCCTGCTCGATTCCCGCGGGATCGATGGCGAAAGTTTCCGGCTCGATATCGGCGAACACCGGCCGCGCGCCCAGCGCGCTCACCGCGCTGGCCGTGGCGACGAATGTGAATGCGGGGATGATGACGTCGTCGCCGGCGCCCACGCCCGCGGCGTGCAGAGAAAGCATCAGCGCGTCCGTGCCTGACGCTACGCCGACAGCACAGGGCACGCCACATAGTTGGGCAATCTCCCGCTCGAGCGCTTGGCCCTCCGGCCCCAGAATCCAATGTTGCGAAGAGAAAACGCCGTCGAGCGCGGAGCGAATTTCCGCTCCGATCGCGGACCATTCTCCGCGCAGATCAAGCAGCGGAATCGGCGCGTCGTTTTTAGGAGCGGCTGGCAAGCTCATGTGTGGCGAGTCACTATCTTCGGCCGATCAGTGTGCGCCCCGGCCGCCCGCCACGGAGCCGGTGACGCTGGCGGAAGGCGGCGCGCATTGGTGCGGTTCGCAGCGCGGCGGCGCGCCGGGCAAACTGTAGCGATTCCGCGCGATCCAGCGATAGACGCCGGGCCCCATCCAGCGAAACGGCGGCGCGCCGAGCAGCCATCCGAGCCACGCAAGGCGCGGCATGGTGCGCAGCAGCACGACCCACGCGGCAAATCCGGCAATCCACGCGCCGCCGGGCGTGCGCACGTGCATTTCGCGTTCGAGTTCTTCGATGGAAAATGGCGCGCGCGCCGCGACGTCGGGATCGTTGTAGTCCACGAACAAGATGCGGTGTGCCGTGTCGAATGGTTCCACGCGCGCACGAATCCACTGGCAGAACGGGCAGGCGCCGTCGTTGAAGACTTCGTATTGCCCGGATTGTGGCATCGCGCTCATTGCGGTAAGCCCGCGGCCCGAATCGTTCGCACCTCGATTCATTATATCCCGTATAGCTCACCGGGGTGCGCGGAGCGCGTGGCACGGTCGATCTCACAACGTGGCATCGCGGAATGCGGTCGGAAAATCGCGCTTTGCGCTCGATTAGCGCGGGCGGCCCGGCGGGTCGGTGGTTTCGGGGATGTGCGGGTGCGCGGGAGGCGCGGCTGTGCTCGGAGAGATCTTCGAGGGCGCCGGCTGCGGGATGCCGACGCCGGCATTCATTTCCAGGTGCTCTTTGGCGCAGCGCGGGCAGTAGGCTTTGCCCGTATCTTCGTCGCGCAAGCTCGCCAATTCGTAGCAGCCGTGGATGCAATCGCAATAGCCGGTTGTGGAAGCCGTTTTGATGGGCACGAGTGCCATCGGTCGAAAATCCTCCGTTCGGGATAGTAACCGCGGGAATCGTGTTTCGCAAGACGCGCGATTGGCGTCAGATGCTTTGCAGCGCAGAGAGCCGGTAGGGTGTGCCGATATTTTCGCGCAACTCGCTCCAGAGCGTATCCGGCAGCGCGAGAAAAACTTCAACCACGGCGGGATCGAATTGCGTGCCCGAGCAGCGCTTGATTTCGCCGCGCGCGTGCGCGACGGAGAGCGCTTTGCGGTACGGCCGGTCGGAGATCATGGCGTCAAGCGCGTCGGCCACGGCGAATATCCGCGCCCCGAGCGGAATTTCCTCGCCTTTGAGGCCTCGCGGATATCCGGTGCCGTCGAAGTATTCTTGGTGCGCGAGTACGATTTGCGCCGCTTCCCGCAGAAATGGGATGCGCGTCACCATGTTGTAGCCAATGTCGCAGTGCGTGCGCATCACCTTTCTTTCGTCGTCGTTCAAAGGGCCGGGCTTGCGCAGCACGCTGTCGGGAATGGCCATTTTCCCGATGTCGTGCAGGAACGCGGCGCGCGCGATCACCGGCAAATCCAGTGGAGAAACCTTCATGGCCTTGGCGATCGCGATGGTGAACGCGGTCACGCGCCGGCAATGTCCTTCGGTTTCGGCGTCTTTCAAGTCCAGCGCGCCGCCCAGAGCTTCCAGCGTGTCGTCGTAGGATTGTTCGAGCTGTTGCAGCGTACCTTTCAGTTGGCCGGTGCGCTCCTCGACCACTCGTTCGAGGTCGCTCTGGTATTTTTGGTTTTCGAGTACCAGCCGGCGGTGGTCCAGGGCGCGCCGCACGCTCAGAAAAAGCTGGTCTCGCTCGAATGGCTTCAGGATGTAATCGTAGGCCCCGCGGCGAATGGCTTCGAGCGCGGTCGCCAGGTCGTGCATCGCGGTGACGATGATCACCGGAATATCCGGATTGTGCCCGTGCACCCATTCGAGCAGCCGGATGCCGTCCATTTCCGGCATCACCATGTCGCTCAGCACCAGGTCGGGAGTGTGCCGCTCGAGATACGCCTGCGCCAGTCGTCCGTTCTCCGCCGTGGCGCACTCGAATCCCTGCGCCTCAAGCATCGTCGAGACAACCTCGCGGATCGCTTCCTCGTCGTCAACGACCAGAATTTTGCCCTTGCTCACGTGCCACCCTCTGGCTGCAATTATAGGGTAGGCGGCAATCGGCGCCGTCAGATCCCTCTGTCAGGTTGTTCGGATTGATACCGGCAAGTGAAGAAACCGCGCCGCGGCTTGGAGAGACGGGCAAATCTTGCGGGGAGGGCCAATGCTCGCGCCGACGTTGCGTCAGGCGCCCAGATCCGCGCTGGCTTGCGGCGGAGCCGGTTCAACCAAGCTCGCCATCGAGGCTTCCAGGCGCGCAGCCAGGCTGCCAAGCATTTGCGTCATGTGCTCGAAGGCCGGCACCGGCACTTGTCCGAGAGCCAAACGCATCGAGACCATCGCGTACGTCATGCGAAAACGCGCGCCGATGCGTACGCGTTGCGCTTCCAGGCGCGCATCGACTTTCGGCGAATGCGCCGCCACCAACCGCCCGAAGCGCTCGAGGCGCAGATAATCCTCGCGCAAGCCTTCCAGGTAGCGCCGCGCCACTTTGTGCCGTTCGCGGCGCACCCTGCGACGTGTGCTGCGCGGGACGCGCTCGCCGAAATCGGCCAGGTCCGCGCCAGTCAGCGCCTGCCGCACCAGGGGGAAATATTTCGCATGCTGAAGCACCAGATCTTCCGGCGAAAGCATCGCAATCGCGCCGCGGTCCGCGCGCTTCGCGCCTCGCGGCCAGAACAGCGCGGCCACCACCGCCAGCGCGGCTAACCCGAACGCGATGATCAGAAGGGTTTGGTTCACGGCTTCAACAACTCCAGCAAGCGCGCATTAAAGGCTCGCAGCCTCAAGTTAACAGCCGGAGCGAGTTCCCGATAAGCAGAGGCTGGCAGCAGGGCGGGAGCGGGGCGGGTGGCCGGAATCGGTTGCGCTAGGGTCACGGCCCACACGCTTAGGATGCCCACGGACGGCAGGGCTCGAGCCACATTCCACCATGCCTGCGACTGTTGCGCCCAAGCCTGGTAGCCAATCCAGCCCGGAAGATGCGTCGCCACGGTGTGGACCATCACGGCGCTTGTAATCATGTCTACTACCGCATAGAGGCATAGCCCGGCGGCGATCCTTCGCTCCAAGCGATCGAGTTCGAGTTCGTAATATCGGCCGATCAGCAGGAGGGTGATCAAGACAGCGATGGCCGCAAGCCGAAGGTCCCGGTCGAGGGCCAGGACGAACGTATCCAGCCAATACGCATGCGATGCCGACTCGATAGCGGCGTTAAGCATGAACGCAGCCGACACGAACAAGAGGGCCCGCCAAGCCAGCGCCCAAACGCCCGGGTAAGCACGGAGCAAGCGATGGCATAATTCGCCGATCAGCAGGGCTTGCGCGACCATGGTGACGGCATTGCTGATCCACGAAGCGTCGTAAGCCGCCCACGATCCAAAACCGAACTGTTGGTAGATGACCCACTGAATGCCTGTTTTGACCACATGAGCCGTCAGGTACGCGGTGAAAAAGGGGAGCGTGCGGTGCAATCCGCGCCAGTAGGCCAGCGCGCACACCAGAATCTCGAGCAATGTTCCGGCAATCCAGATCGCGTAACTCAGAGGGCTGATATGCATCGGCGACGGGGCTCATAGTACCACAAGTTACTTCGCAGTACCGATGGTACCGATGAACTATGAGCCCTGTCGCTCGGATGCAACTGTGACGCTGGCCGCGCCCGCGGCGGTGTTCAGACGGCGTGCGGCGGAACCGGCGGCGCCGGGTCTGGGTCATCCGCGGTTAGGACGCGATTACTGGATGGGTGGTTGACGTGCGAAGCAACAGGGAGTACGATGACCGTGCTCAATGCGACGGCTAGGAACAGCGCTGCGAGTCGTTTCATGGGTTTGAACCCTCCTGGGCGTGCGATTTTGGCGCAGCTCCTTGGAGGCCGCCCGGAACGCTCGAAAAAGTTCAGAAAACGGAACGGAGGGGGAGATGGAGACGCTCGAACGATTCCAGCAGAGCAGCAGGGTCGTCGAGGACTTCACGCGCCGGTCACTTGCGGCGATCCCCAGCGCCTTCGGCCGGCTGATCTACGTCAGCTCGCTTCGCGGAAGCGACGGCCGCTATCGCCACGACGGACTGGCGGCGCTTTACGCCGATGCGGCCGTGCAGCTCGCTCTGGAGGACTGCCACGAGGAATTGTTCGCGCGCGTTCTGGAAACGCCGCTTTCCGAACAGGAATGGGACTTGCGAATATCTCTAGCGGCTCTGGAGGGGGGAATCGAAGGGAATCTTGCGCGGTGGAGCAAGCGCGAGCGCTACGAGGAACTCGAACCGCGCGGCTTGCCGGACTACCTTTACGGTTTATTTGCCTCGAATCTCAGGCTGCTCCTTGAAGTGGTCGGCTCGGAAGTCACCTTGCGTAGAGCCGCTTAACCACTCCGACGACTTGGCCCACGATATCGGCTTCCTGAGGCAGGCGCCGCACCTCCGGTTTGCACGGCGATAGCGGGTGCGGTTGCAGGCTCAGCGACCCGCCGTCTCGCAAACACCAGCAGCAGCGGTAACCGTCTCTCACATCAATAAAATACAGCGGACGCTCGTACTCGTTGTTCCAGCCGGAATCCCGCACTTGCCGCAGCCCCGGATCGACCAGCACCAGGCTGCCCGGCTTCAGCAGGGGGTCCATCATGCGGTCCTCCATGCCAATGTAGCCGTAGAAATACCTGCCGTGGCCGTTGAAAAGGACGCCTTCGAGTTCTCCCCATCGCTCCACCATCCGCGTAAGGTGGTCGGTGCGCCGCGGGTCGAATCCGGGATCGAATCGCAGCGGCATACGCATCGAGCTCGGCGGAGCCGCGAGATGCGTGCGCGGCGCCTCCATGTGCGTACTGTCCGCGAAGTGCTTATCGAACGGCACGTCGTACCAGCGGCAAATCTCGCGCGGATCGAGATGATAGATGGCCGCTAAAGCATAGAGTTTGAAGAGGCTGGGCGTGACTTCGTGATTTTCGATGTCCGCCAAACGGCTTATGTGGACGATGAATTCTGGCCGTCCGCGTTGCGCCGCGAGGTCATAACTGGCGCGCTCCACATCGCGGTACGTCAGGCCCAACTGCTCGCGCGCCTTACGAAGAGCCGTACCCGCGTGCATTGCGTTTCCTCGACGACGATTCGAATCCTTTCACGATTATATCAGCTAACCATTCTGTTACGAATTCGGAACAGAATCCCAGCCGCGCGGGTGGGTGACGCGCGTGGCGGCGTTCGCCAGCCCGATTTGCCCAGAGAGCGCCGTGTGTAATACAGTTGTTTTCGTGAAACGCGCGCTCATCGCATTACCCGTGTTACTGTCTCTCATGCTCAGCCACGCGATCGTGGCTCGGGCGCAGGACGAGAAAACCACCGAAGATTTCCAACGCATGGCCGCGAAATTGGCCGGCGATCGCGAGGGCGGAGAGATCGGGCAGGCCGCGGACGCGGGCGCCCCGGCGCTCGAAGAAAAAGCCCTCGAATCACTCGATGCGATTGTGTTGAAAGCGCTCAATGCGGACGGAGCGCTGGACCTCGCGGTGCTAAACAAATCCCTGACATCGCTGGTGACGCACGAGAATCCGACCGGCGAAGATTACCAGGTCGTGCGTTTGCCTGGGGCGTTTCCCGTGTATGCGCTGGTCGCCAATTTCGGGCTCGCCGGGCCCTCTGCCGTGCGCATCTATGCGGGACCTGCCGGACACATGGCATTGGCGGGCCAAATCGATTGCTATCACCCCGAGAAGTTCTTCGATGAATATGTGGAACTCGTGCCCGTTGGCGTTCCCGAAATTGTGTTCGTGACGGTCGCCGGGCGAACCGACGATTTGCAGACCGGCATTTTCACCGCGTGGCATTTCGATGGCCAAGCACTCCACCAGGCTTGGGCTTCCGACTTGCTGGAACAAAGCAACTACAAGACCGACGGCCCAAATTTTCAACTGACCTACTGCGCCAACCCGGATGAGAACCATCTCGGCCAGTGCTTGAAGATGGTTCGCGACACCTACTCGTACCAGCTAGGCGCGTGGAAACTGCTTGAGACCAAAGATCTCGGCGCGGCAGTCGCCACCCCGCAGTAGCCTCCCCGATGCGCCGACCCCTGGCAATCCTGTGCGCCGCGGTGTTGTTGTTCACGACGCTATCGCTGTTCCCGGCGGCGTCGGCCCAGCAAACCCCAAGCACCGCGCCGCCCGCCGCGCCGTCCACTCCCGCGGCGCCCGCGCCTTCTCAGCCTGCCGTCACCGCGCCCAATGCCGATTTCTTCCAGGCGGCGGACAACGTTCTGGCCGAGATGAGCAAGTTGCTTTCATTGCCCATCCTCCATCCGGTGAAAAAAACGTTGAAATCGCGCGACCAGATTCGCGCCTACCTGTTGGCGGAAGAGAAAAAGGAAAAGGATTCCGCGAAGGACTACGCCGATCAGCGAACCATGGAAATGTTCGGCCTGCTTCCCAAGGATTTTCCGCTCGAACAAACGCTCAACGATATTCTCACCGAGCAGATCGCCGGCCTTTACGATCCCGATAGCCAGGAATTTTTCATTTCGGATTGGACGGAACCCGCCGAAATGCGAATGATCATGGCCCACGAGCTGACGCACGCCTTGCAGGATCAGCACTACCACATTGACACGTGGCGCGACGCCGCCAAGCCCAACGACGACGCTGAACTCGCGCGCGATTCCGTGCTCGAAGGCGCGGCCGTCGCGGCGATGCTTGATTACATGTTGCGCGATCAGGGCAAAGGCGTGCGCGATTTGCCTGCGATCGATCCCTCCCTGGTGCTGGGCGACACTGCCGACAGTCCGCTGCTGGCGAAAGCGCCCACCGTGATTCGCGACGAACTGCTGTTTCCATACGTCGCGGGGATGTCGTTCGCGCAAGCGATTCTGAAAGCCACCAACGGCTGGCCGGATTTCGGCCGCGTCTTCGCCAATCCGCCGGCATCGACGCAGCAGATCATGCATCCTGATTTGTATCTTCGCGGCGTCACGCGCGCGCCGGTGACGCTGCCGGATTTTTCCACGCTACTGCCCGCGGAGTGGAAGAAGCTCGATGAAAATTTGATGGGGGAATTCGGATTGCAGGAAATTCTGAAGCAGTTCCAGGCCGAACCGGTGGCCCTAAGCGTCGCGCCCACCTGGGCCGGAGACCGCTACGCGATTTTCGAGAATCAGAAAACCAAACAGGACATGCTGGTTTTCCGCTTGCGCCTCGCGAGCGACGCCGACGCGGCGCACTTCTTCGAAATTTACAGCGACGTCCTGGAAGCCAAGGACTCCACGCGCACGCACTTCTATCGCCGCCCGAATTTCTTCTCTTTCGATACGCCCGCGGGCGGCGTCTTCCTGCGCTGCGTTGCAAGCGAGTGCCTATCCGCGGATGGCGCCACGCGCGACGATTTCGATCGCATCTCCCACGCTATCGGCTGGCCCGCTTGGTCTGACGCGCCTCAGCCCGCATTCCCCGCGGCGCCCGCGGATAGCGCGCCCACGCGCATCACCTTTGTTCCGCCGGTTTCGACTACTTCGTCATTCGCCGCGTCGCCTCGGTAACTTCCGCCGCCCGCGCCGCGGCGCGCCATCACGAATCGAGCGCCAGCCGCGCGTTCTTCCGCTCCAGGCGTATTCGCCGATGGCCCAATCGCGCTTCCAGGCGCCGCGCGCGCGCCGGCTCCACGCTCGTCGCGGCGCGCAGTTGCCGCAGCGCCGTCTCCGTCCATTCCGCCGCGCGCTGGGGCTGCCGGGCGCGATGCTCGAAATGAATCGCCAATTGCTCGCAAGCTTCGATCGCCGATTCGGCCGCGCTGGCGCCGCGTGCGCGGGCCAGTTGCTCCCAGATGGCCGCGGCGCGCGCGTAGTCGCGCTGGCGCTTAGCCATATTCGCAAGCTCGCGCTGCGCCATGCGCTCGATGCCCGCGGGCAAGCCCGTATCGATCGCCATCTCGCAGGCGGGCTGCGCCCGCGCATCGCGCCGGCGACTTAGCAATCGCGCCATGCCGTAAAGATCGATCGCACGCTCCGGCGAGCGATCCGCCGGCGCTTCCGGATCGCCGCCGAGCAGCCCGCAGATCCGCCCCGCCAGCATTGCCAGCGCGCGCAGATCCATTTCGTTGTGCCGGAAAACGCCGGCCAGCGGAGCCGACCCCGCGCCGCTCAAATGATCGAAGTAAAGCTGTGGAATCAGCGCGGAATCCAGATCGTCGCGCCGCGTCCACGCAAGCGGCCCCGCTTCGGACAGCACGTGCCGCTCAAGATCGGTCAGTCGTACAGACGGCAATCGCAACCGCCAAAGTTGCCGCGCGGGATGCAGCAAATCGAGATGCGCGGCAAGCGTCGGCGGCCGAATCGCGCGCGTCATGCGATAGCGCGTTTCCAGCAACGGCCAATCGAAACTCTTTCCGTTAAATGTCACCAGCACCGGCCGCTCGGCCATGCGCGCCGCGAGTTCCAGCAGCACGGAATGCTCCTCGGTGTAATCGCGCATGAAGAACTGCTCGACTTGCAGCCCGCCGGAATCCCACCACGCGATGCCCACCAAAAATGCGTACGTGCCCGTGCCGCCGGCCAGGCCGGTGGTTTCAGTATCGAGAAAAAGCCATCGCTTCGGATCTTCGGCGATGCGTGCGCCGCTGTCATCGGCGGCAAGCGCGGCGGGCAACAAGAGCGCGAGCGCTCGCGCCGCCGGCGCGCATTCTTCGGGGCGGGCGTGCCATCGCCGCACCGCCAAATGCTCGCCATGGCGATTGCGCGCGACCGTGGCGCCGACAGCCTCGGCCAGCTCGGCCCATTCCGCGATCACATCGCGGCGAGAGTGCGGGCTTTCGCGCTCGTCCGTGAGCACGCTGCCACGCGTGCGGCGCGCCGGCCGCAACGCCGCCAATCGCGACAATTTTTCGTCGAACAATTCGCTCACAGACGCATCCTCTCCACGCTTTTTCTTTCGCTCAGGCGCCGAGGCGGCTCAAAATCGCCAGCGCCGCTTCTTTGGCTTTCTCGCCGCGCTCGCCGGCAGGCCCAACGCACGAAGGGCAGCCCGCTTCGCATTCGCAGCTTTCAATCAGCGCGCGCGTTCGCGCCAGCAGCAGATCGCAAACGCGGAATAGCGGCTCGGAAAATCCAATGCCGCCGGGATATGCGTCGTACAGATACAAATTGGGCTCAAAGAATTCGGTGTCAGCCATCGCGCCGGCGCCGGAATCGGAAAGATGCTCGGACACAACATCTGCCGCGGGCGCGGCCGGTTTGTAATCGCGCAATTCCTCTTCATCCTCGCCCGGCTCGCGATATTCGCCCGGCGCAGGAGCCCGCTCGCCGATCGCCGTGCCCAGATCGCGCCGGTCGCACATCAGCAGCAGCGTCGCCACCGATTCCAGCGCGTAAAGCAATCCGAACATTCCGTTTTGCCGCTCGCGAATGGGGAAGGGCAGCGATTCCACCAGCGCGCGCTCGAGCGTCAGCCAAAATGCCGTGGTGTGCATTTCGTTTTCCGGCAATTCCAGCTTCCCCGAGCCGACATTTTCGTTGGTGAAAAATTTAATTTTCTTGAAGCCCACCACTTGCGAGCGCACCTGCACGTCTCCGTGTGAGCGCGTGGCGTCGCGGTCGGCGCCGGAATCTCGATCGTTCAGCCGCGCTTCGGCCGCCGATTCCAGCACGCGCACTTGCGTATAGCGAATCGCGTCGGTGTAGTAATCCGCGTCCACGCGCTTCACGTAGGCCTTGCGCTCGTCGAAATCGAGGCGCTCCACGTGATATTGCTGGCCCTGGTGCAGATAGATGGCCTTGGGATGCACGGTCGCGAGCGCGCTCGGAAAATCCACTTCGCCGATCACTTCGGCCTCGCCCGTCGTGTCCACGATCACGAAATTGTCGGAGCTCACCGAGCGCAGGCTGATCGTGTCCGCCGGATACGCGTCGCTCGACCAATGCCAATGCTCGCCTGAGCGGTGCAGAAAGCCGGCCTGCTCGAGGCGCTCGCACAGCGCGGGCAAATCGACCGAGCCGAAATGTTCCTCCGGCGAAAGCGGCAGCTCGAACGCCGCACATTTCAAATGGTTCACCAAAATTTCCAAATTGTCCGGCTGCACGTAAGCGCTTTCCGGCGGCCGGCCGAAAAAATAATCCGGATTCTTCACGATGAATTGATCCAGCGGCGCCGACGATGCCACCAGCACGGCGCACGAATTGCCTTTGCGCCGCCCGGCGCGCCCCGCGCGCTGCCACGTGGAAGCAATCGTGCCCGCGTAGCCCGCCATCACGGATGCGTCCAGCGAGCCGACGTCGATGCCCAACTCGAGCGCGCTGGTTGAAACCACGCCGCGAATTCTCCCATCGCGCAGGCCGCGCTCGATTTCGCGCCGTTCGCCCGGCAAATATCCGCCGCGGTAGCCGCGAATCGGCTCGGGTTCCGCGACGCCCGCGGGATTGGCGTGCCGCAGATACGTGAGCAGCACTTCGGTGTGCAGCCGGCTATTGGCGAAGACGATGGTTTGCAATCCGCGCTTCAGAAATTCCTGCGCCACTCGCGACGATTCGTTCACGTAGCTGCGCCGAATTCCCAGATGTTTGTTGATCACCGGCGGATTGTAGAAGACGAAGGTTTTCGCCGCAGCCGGCGCGCCATTTTCTTCGATGCCCTCGAATGGCGCTTCCGTCAGGCGCGAGGCCAGCTCCACCGGATTCGCGATCGTCGCCGACGACGCGATGAATTGCAGCTCCGAGCCGTAAAACCGCGCGACGCGCGCCAGGCGCCGCAGCACGTTGGCCAAATGGCTTCCGAACACGCCGCGATACGTGTGCAACTCGTCGAGCACGACGTAGCGCAAATTCTCAAATAGGCGCGTCCACTTCGTGTGGTGCGGCAAAATTCCCGTGTGCAGCATGTCGGGATTGGAAAGCACGATGTGCCCGCGCTCGCGGATCGCGCGCCGCGCGTCGGCCGGCGTATCGCCGTCGTAGGTGAACACGCCGAATCGATCTTCCAGACGCGCCGCCAGATCGTGCAGCTCGGCCAGCTGATCCTGCGCCAGCGCCTTCGTCGGAAAAAGATACAGCGCGCGCGTGTCCGGATTTTCGAGAACCGCGTTCAGCACCGGCAAGTTGTAGCAGATCGTTT
>JBEKDK010000039.1:0-28639 GCA_050014395.1 Candidatus Acidiferrales bacterium
AACACGAACCCATTGTATTGGCGTCCGGGGCAGGCATCCGCACTTGTGATTGGCGGCAACCGGTCGAATGCCAACTTCTTTCTGCTGGATGGGGTGACGAATACCGACCCGACATTCAATACTCAGAACTTCAGCCCTTCTCCTGATGCGGTCAAGGAATTTCAAGTGCAAACCAGCAGTTTCACCGCCGATATGGGAGGCGCGGGCGGCGGCCAGATCAACATCGTGACGCAATCAGGATCGAGCCAGTACCACGGAACGCTCTACGAATTTCTGTGCAATGGCGCGATGGATGCCAGCACGTTTGATTCGATGGGGAACAACCATCTTGTGCAAAACAATTTCGGCGGGTCTGTCGGCGGCCCCGTCGTCAGAAAAAAGAAGACCTTTTTCTTCATCAACTACGAAGGCTTGCGTCTGGTTCAAGCGGACGCCCAAATCTTGACGGTTCCGACGCAGGCTGAAATTGAGGGCGACTTTAGCATGAGCGCGGAAAACATTTACAACCCGCTCACGGCCGTGGCCAACCCGAATTACAGCGCAAGTCTGCCGACCGGGCCTAGCAATTACCCTTACACGCGCAGCCAGTTCCCCGGTAACAAAATTCCGATTTGCGCGAATCCCGGACCGGCGCCTGCTGGGGTCGCCTGCATCAACCAAGCCCTGGAAGCTTTCTTGCTCGCGGTGATTCCGATGCCCAATATGATGGACATGTCCGCAATGGGCATGGCCGCCGCGCCCATGGGAGTGGACTCCAACAATTACCTGGACATCCGCGACGAAACGCACCGCAATAACCAGGCCACAGGTCGTCTGGACCATGACTTCTCCAATGGGGACACGCTCTTCGCGCGATATTCTTTTGGCACCGAGACCGGATTCTCGCCGAGCAGTGGCGTGACTTCGACGACGGAAAATCTTCCGGGATTCGGAGCGAACTTCAACAATCTTTCCGAGCAGGCAGTCGTATCGTGGAATCACATCTTCTCGGCCAACAAGCTCAATACGGTTTCGCTGGCATTTTCGCGTCTGTCCATGGACCGCACATCGCAAAACGACGATGTCACCAACTACGTGACGCAACTCGGCATTCAGGGGGTTGGGTTCAGCGGCCCGGGGGCTGAGGGCGCGCCTTGGTTCAACGCGCAGGGCTACACGGGAATTGGGGATACCTACGCCGCTACGCCCATGCACGCTTGGGATACGACGGGCGAACTGCGAGACATGTATGCGTGGCAGCGGGGACGACACGCATTAAAATTTGGCGGCGATTTCCGCCGTTACATCTGGCCGATGTGGGGATTCTTCCAAAATCGTGGCTACTACCAAAGCACCGACGGATACACCACCCAATATGGATTCGATGACGGCAGCGGAAACGGATTCGCCGACATGCTGCTCAGCCTGCCCAGCGTCAAGCAACGCCAGGCGGGAATCCCGCAAATGAATCTGCGTTCGTGGGGCCTGGATGGTTATGTCGAGGATAGTTGGCAAGCCAGGCCGACCTTGACGCTGAATTTGGGCCTTCGCTACGAATACGCAAGCCCGCTCCGGGATAGGGACAACACCAACACGAACCTGGTTTTCCAGAATGGCGTTCCCTCCGTGTTCATCGGCGGCCAGTTGGGTTATCCAAAAGGGCTGATGTATGCCAACAAGCACAACTTCGCGCCGCGGATCGGAATCGCCAAAAATCTTCCCGGGACGGGTCTCGTGTTACACGCGGCCTACGGAATTTTCTACACGCCTGTGGACTTCAACACTTGGTGCAACGAGCGCCACAATGTGCCGTATGTCTTTCCGGAAACGCAGCAAGCCGATAATTTCACTCCTCCCGCCACGCTGTTCGCCAGCGGTCTGAATTTCGGCACGCCCGTGCTTGGCACGGGGACGTTGACGCCGACAACGGTGAGCTTCACGGCGATGCAACTTCATCCGCCCGCCCAGTACGTGGAACAATGGAATGCCTCGGTGGAAAAGGCTCTGGGGAAAGACACGTCAATTGAAATCGGTTACATCGGATCGCGTGGCGAGCACTTGCAGCGCGCGGATTTGATTAACAATACTCTTCCAGGACCCGGCGCGCTGGGACCGCGGCGTCCATTCAAGACCCTGAGCTTTTTGCCCGGCACGGTGCTGACGCCGAGCAGCGCGAACGCCATCATTCAAAGCATGACGTTCCCTGTCAGCACCATCAACATTCTCGAGAACAGCGCCAAGAGTTGGTACGACGCCGGCTACATTAACGTGCGGCGCCGTTATTCACACGGGCTCAGCCTTCTGGCCAATTACACCTACGCCAAGAATCTGACCAACGCACCGGATTTCCGTTCTCCGATGGATGAATCCTCGATTCCGCAAAACGACAACGACCTCGATGCCGAAAAAGGACCGGGGTGCGACCTTCGGCATCGGTTTGCTCTGAGCGGCGTTTACGACATTCCTGCATATACGCGCATGGAATGGACTCGGTTGGCTTCGCAGAATTGGCATTTCTCAACCGTCTACCAAGCCCAGTCGGGCATGCCCTTTACGATCTCCGTGTTCGGCGATACCGCGAATTCCGGGACCGTGCTTGGCGAGAATCCCATCCGCGCCAACTATACCGGCCTGCCCATTTTTGGCCCCGGCACGCGCACTGCGAACGAATGGTTCAATCCGGCCGCGTTCGCCGCACCGCCGGCTTACACGTACGGCGACGTTGGCCGGAACTCGGTGTATGGCCCGCCTCTGCAAACGCTCGATCTTGCGCTCGAACGCACGTTCAGCCTCACGGAAAAAGCGAAGGTCCAATTCCGGGCAGAGGCCTTCAACTCCCTAAACAAAACCAATCTGGGCACGCCGAACCGCTACGTGAACGAGCCGCAGTTTGGAACGATTACGATGGCCATGACTCCAGGACGCGAAGTGCAGCTCAGCGGGAGACTTTCGTTTTAGCTAGCGGTCTGAATATTTCGATAGATCGGCCGCGCCCAGGCAAGGGCGCGGCCGACGCCCGGTAGCGCGGGAATCTCACAATCGGATTTGTGTGATTCCCTTGGCCTCAACGCAATCGTACGCGCGGCCGGCTGCCAGATTCTTGTACTCCTCGGTTCGGCCGCTGGGCCAATCGATCACCACGCGGTCGATCGCATCCCGCAGGCCCACGCCGAAGGTGACAGGCAGTTCGGACTGCGATAAATAGCTCGATCCGGTCTTGACCATGCGCGATTGCGCTGAACCTTCGTAATAAACTCGTACCACGGCTCCAATTG
The DNA here is from genome assembly GCA_050014395.1 of Candidatus Acidiferrales bacterium. Taxonomy (GTDB): domain Bacteria; phylum Acidobacteriota; class Terriglobia; order Acidiferrales; family UBA7541; genus DASPOJ01. The sequence goes on from JBEKDK010000039.1 coordinate 3,255, forward strand.
CGTCGCGATTCGATTTCGTGCCCACTAGATGAAACCGGATGCTTCGATTTGCAGAGAGCTTGTCGTTGCGCAGCAGAAAAGCGGGGCCGTTATTGGTCGTGATCAGAACGTCCAGATCGCCGTCGCGATCGAAATCGGCGTAGCACAATCCGCGGCCGACTCTCGGTCGGCTGAAATCGGCGCCGATCGCGGCAGCAACGTCGTGGAAATTTCCCCGGCCATCGTTCAGGAAAAGTTGCGGCGGTTGTGCGTAGCCCACGTTTCCTCGAATGTTTCGCACGGTTTCATCGATGTGCCCGTTGGCCACGGCCAAATCTTCGGAGCCGTCAAGGTCCGCGTCGAAAAACATGCAGCCGAATCCCAGCGTGTTCATCGAGGCCGGCCCGACGCCCACCGTTTGCGCAACGTCCTGATAGATTCCGCTGCCGATCGCGCGATAGAGCCCAATCATCTCATTGTCAAAATTGGTGATCGCCACGCCCTGCCGTCCCGAGCCATCGAAATCGGCGGTATCCACGCCCATTCCCGCGCGCGCCTTTCCCTCTGTGCTGAACGCGATTCCCGCCTGCATGGCGACATCTTCAAACGTTCCATTGCGCCGATTGCGATAAAGTTTGTTCGGCTGCGTATCGTTGGCGACCAGCAGATCGGGCCAGCCATCGTTGTCGTAGTCGAACATCGCGACGCCCAGCGATTTTGAGCTGCTATCGAAGATTCCGCTCGTCGCCGTCACATCTTCAAACGTTCCGTTGCCGCGATTGTGAAACAGCCAGCAGGTCTCGCCGCGATACGCCTCCGGCGTGCAGTACGATTTGTGTTGTCCGTCCAGGCTGCAGAAAACATCTTGTGCCGGCGACCATCGCACGTAGTTACAAACGAAAAGATCCAGCAGGCCGTCGCGGTCGTAATCCAACCACAGCGCCGAAGTGCTGAAACTTTGTTTGTGCGCAAGCCCGCTCGCTTGCGTCACCTCGATAAACGCGCCCTTGCCTGTGTTTTTGAACAGACGATTCTGTCCGACGCACGTGATGAAGATGTCCGGGTGACCGTCGTTGTTGTAGTCGCCGATCGCCACGCCCATCCCATACATCTCGAGATCGAGACCGGCCTGCCGCGTTACATCCGTGAAGCTGCCGTTGCGATTGTTGCGGTAGAGTCGCAGTGTGCTGCGGCTCTGCTTGTGGCCGGGCCAGTCCATACCGTTGATCAGCAGGATGTCTTGCCAACCGTCGGCGTCGTAATCGAGAAAAGCGCAGCCCGAGCCCATCGTCTCCGGAAGAAATTTGCTGCCGAACGCGCCGCTGTGGTGGCGAAAGTCGACCCCGGCTGCCGAAGTGATGTCCGTCAGCCGAAATCCGGGGTCGGGATACGATTGCGTGCTCGCGGCGCGGGCGTCTGCGATTCTGTAGCCCGGCAATCGCAGGCTCGAAGCGGAAGCCAGCCCCGCAAGCCCCAGAAGAAATGATCTGCGATTCAAGGAATGCTCACGAGGCCATTGCGGATCGCATAGGCCACCAATTCGGCCGTCTTGTGAATTCCCAGCGCGGTCATGATGTTCGCGCGGTGGACGGCCACGGTATTTGCGCTCAATTGGAGATCTTCGGCAATTTCCTTGTTCGATTTTCCGTCAACGATCAGTTGCAGGATCTCGAGTTCGCGCACCGTGAGCCCCGCGGGTTTTTCACCTTTGAGCGACGCCGCGCGTGCGAGTCCCGGCTCCAGCACGGTTTCGCCCGCGGCCACTCGCCGGATCGCCGTCGCCAAATCGAGATCGATCGCGTTCTTCAGAACGTATCCACGCGCGCCGGCATCCAATGCTTGGCGCACAAGAGTGTCCTCGGAGTGCATGCTCAGCATCAGAATCGCGCACGACGGCGAGTGCGTCAAAATCTGCCGCGTGGCCATCAGCCCGTTCACTTCCGGCAACGCGCAATCCATCACGATCACCTGCGGCTTCAGGCGCTTGGCAAGCCGAATCGCCTCGCGGCCGTCCGCCGCTTCGCCAACCACTTCGATATCCGGCTCGTCTTCGAGCATTCGCCGGAACCCGCGGCGCACCAAGTTGTGATCGTCCACCAGCAACACTGAGATTTTATTCGTCATGTGAATCCTGGTCGTCATCGGCGCTGGCGCCGGATTTTGGCACCGTCAGGCGCACAAGCGTGCCGCCTTCAGACGGATGTCCAAATTCGATCGATCCGCCCAGCAATTCCGCGCGTTCGCGCATGGCCACCAAGCCGATGCCTTTTTTCGCGGACTCGGCGGCAAATCCTTTTCCGTGATCCTCCACTTCGAGCCGCAATTCGTCCGGCAGAAATCGTAATCGCACCCACGCTTGGCGCGCACCCGAGTGGCGCGCGACGTTGTTCAACGCCTCTTGCAGTATGCGATAGATGTGAATTCCGGCGCCACTGGCAACGGCGAACGGCGCGCCCGACTTCTCGTACGAAATCGCGACTCCAGTTTGCTTTTCCACGGTCGCGACGTACCAATCGATCGTGTTCTCGAATCCTATTTCGTCGAGCATCACCGGATGCAGCGCTTGCGAAAGAGTGCGCACGCGATCGAGCGTGGCTTGCGCGATTTCATTCACCTCGCGCAACTCCGCACGGATCGGCGAACCTTCGGGAGTGTGGCGCTCGGCGCGGCCCAACATCAAGCCGACCGCCGTCAAGATCTGTCCGAATTCATCGTGCAGTTCACGCGAAATATGGCGCAGGGTGGATTCTTGCGTGGCGATCAATTTCTGCGCGAGATCGCTGCGTTGCTCGGAAAGCGCGCGAAGTTGCGCGAACAATCGCTGGTTTGAATAAATAAAGTACAGGCTCGTCAACAGGATAGCCACCAGCGTCGCGCTCAGAAACCAATAAACCTGGCGCTGCACGCGCGCATAAATTTCCGCGATTTGCAACGCGGCCTGTTCCTCGCTCTCATTGTTGGCAACCAGCAAGCGAGATACGGCCGTGCTCAGCGCCGCCTGCCGCGCTTGCAGCGTGATTCGGATTTGGTCTCGCGCCTCGCTATCCTTGCCTTGCTGAGCAAGGTCAAACGTGCGGTCCACTGAATCCCAGAATTGCGCCAGCGACGTAGCCAAGTATTGCCGCTGCTCCGGCGTGCGGCTGGCAACCGCAAGGCTCTGTTCGAGCCGGAGCGCGTCGTCGAGATCGGCGCGAATCCGCCGGAACTGCGCGGTCCACGCCGTGATCGGATATGGCTCGTCGATATCCAGCATGTCGCGCATCGCGAGCCCTAGAGAATTCAAATCATTTTGAGCGCGCAGTAATTGAAGCGAATCCTTGCGGTCGCGTTCCGTCAAATCGGTTTGGAGTTTTTTCAGGCCGGAAATTTGAACTGTGATGTACCGTGAATAGGTCACCACCGCGGCGAGCGTAATGATCAAGCCGAGAAACAGCCCAAGCGTTGGAGACGTGCCGCGGGGTCGCGCCATGCGTCAGAGGATACAACCCATCCGCGCCGGCGTCCAAGATCAGTTCTTACTCTTCGCGCAGCGCCACCATGGGATCCACTTTCGTCGCTCGTTGCGCGGGCACATAGCAGGCCAGCAGCGCGGCGGCCAACAACAGCGCCGCGACCGCGCCCAGCGCCAGCGGATCGATGGCGCCAACTCCGTAGAGCCGGCTCTGCATCGCGCGCCCCACGAAAAAGGCCCCGCCGAATCCCAGCGCGAGCCCTGCGAGAGCTTGAATCATCCCGTCCTTCAAGATCAGCGCGAGCACTTGAGCGCGCCCTGCGCCGAGCGCCATGCGCAACCCGATCTCGTGCGTTCGCTGCTCCACCTCAAACGTCATCACGCCATAAATTCCCAGCGCCGCCAGCAATAGAGCCACTCCGCTGAAGGTTCCAAACAGCAATGCTTCAAAGCGCTCGCCACCTACCGTTTCATCCACGACTTGGTCCATGGTCATTACTTCGGCCATGGGCAGGTCGGGGTCCATGTTACGCACGACTCCGGCGATGCTTCGGTTCACGCTGGCCGGATCGCTCGCTGTGCGCACGCCAATACCGGCCCACGGCCAAGGACTCTGCCAAAAAGGCACGTACATCTCGGGCAGTCCCTCATCCCGGATGCCACGGTTCCGTACGTCATGGTTCACGCCGACGATTTGCCACTCCACCGGCGGCCCCGGTTGTCTGGCGCCGGGAACTGGCGGGCCGGCGACGACGATTTGCGTGAGCGGGTCCGCGCCAGCGAGATACTGTTTCACGAACCGCTCGCTCACGATCACCACGTGCGCGCCCCCGGCCGCGTCTTGTTCCGTGAAAGCTCGCCCTCGATCGATGCGGATCCCTAAAGTCTCGAAGTATCCCGGCGTTACCATGCTGAATCCCACAGAAGGGCGCGAGGACGATTCGCCGGTTGCCTGGCCGGCGATGCTAAACGGCAGGCGAAAACCTGGACCATACACCGGCATCCCCGTCGCCACCGTCGCGCTGGTAACGCCCGGGAGCGCTTCGATTTTTTCCAAGAACTGACGAAAGTAGGAATCCATCTCGTCCGGAGTTTTCAGTTGGCCTTGCCGTAGCGGTAGAAAAAAAGTCAGCACGTGATCTTTGCGGAATCCGAGATCCACGTGGGCCACCTTCCAAAAACTATGAATCGCCAGTCCACCGCCCGCCAACAGGGTGAGCGCCAGCGCGAACTCGGCCACGACCAACGCGCGGCGCAGCCAATGCCGGCGGGCTCCAGTTGAAGAGCGACCGCCTTCTTTTAGCGCTTCGTTCAAATCCAGGTGCGCTGCCTGCCAAGCCGGTGCGGAACCGAACACCGCGCTCGAAAGTACGGCGAGCCCGAGACTGAACAGCAATACGGGGTACTGCAAGCCGATAGGTTTGTCCATCGGCAAGGTGTCGGCAGGGACGATCACCACGATCACCTTTACGAGCGCCCATGCCAATGCCACGCCCAAAGCCGAACCGATCGCGGCGATCAACAAACTCTCCGTCAGAAATTGTCGAACCACCTGGCCGCGCGTCGCTCCCAGCGCTCCGCGCACGGCAATTTCTCTCTGGCGCGCTACGCCTTGCGCGAGCATCAGGTTCGCGACGTTAGCGCACGCGATCAAGAGAACGAATCCCACGGCGACCATGAGCAACAGGAGACTGGCGCGTAGATCGGAATCAAGCCACGCATTCTTCAGCGGCACAACCTGAACCCCCCAGCTCTTGCTCGTGTCCGGATAGGTTTCGTCGATGCGCTGGACGATGGCCGCCATTTCTGCGTTGGCCTGCGCCAGCGTCACGCCCGGCTTCAGGCGGCCTTCCACGATGAGCGGGTGATTATCGCGGCGGATGTTTGCGGGAGCGAACGATAACGGCGCGGTCAATCTGCTGTTTTCTTCGCGATCGGTGGGAGCGGGGCGATAGACTCCGACCACAGTGTATGGCTCGCGATCGAGTCGAATCGTTTTGCCGAGGATATTCGGATCGCTGCCGAAACGGTCCCGCCAGATCTCGTAGCTCAGATCTACTTCGTGGTCCTTGCCCGGCTCGCCCTCTTCCCGCAGGAAGCCGCGGCCCAATAGCATGGGTTGTCCGAACATTTTATCGGCACCAGGCGTTTCATACGCAATTCCGACCAGTTCCGCGCCGTTCGCGTCGGACAGCGTAGTGCGGTCAAAGCCTAGAGCCGCCAACGCCTCGAATACGCTGTTCTCCCGGCTCCAGTCCAGAAAATCGGCGGGAGAAACCTGCATGTGATCGCCCTTTGACGTGGACCAGACGACCACAAGCTTGCCCGGATCGCGGTAGGGAAGCGGCGCGAGCATCGCGCCGTAGACCACGCTGAAGATCGCGGTGTTGGCGCCAATGCCCAACGCCAACGCGAGTATCGCGACGCTGGCAAATCCGGGATTTTTTCGCAGCAGGCGAAGACCGTGGACAGTGTCACGCCAGAAATTGGCCATCGGAGATGTCCTCCCTCACGCAAACGCAGCCAGTGCTGCAAAAGTTCCGTCAACCGGGAATCGTCCGCGCATTATCACACCAAAGTTCCTCATTGCATCCTGCAATAGAGTGGTAGACTCCGCCCGGTGCGAAAAGGATGCCGACTTCATTCGGACCACCGAGATCGAAATGTTTTTTCAGAACGCTATGATCAATCACATGGAGTTGAAATCTATGTGTAAGCATCTCGTGCTGGCTCTCGCGCTGATTTTCCCAGGCATCGCTCTGGCGCAACAATCGCCCACGCCACGGCCGGCCATCACCGGCATCTCGCACGTCACGCTCTATGCGGACGACCTCGCAAAATCACAAGAATTCTACGCATCGCTTCTCGGCTGGGATCAGCAGCCGCTAGGCGCGGCGCAGTCCCGTGTGCGCTTCTACGCGAATCACTCGCAGTACATCGAGCTGCTGTCGCCTCCGCAGCCGGGCATGATGGATCGATTGGATCTCGTCGCCTTCGCCACCACTGATGCGGAATCTTTGCGCAAATTTCTCGGCGCCAACGGAGTCGCCGTGCCGGACGCGGTAACGGTGGAGCAAGATGGAAGTCGCAGCTTCCTGGTTCACGATCCAGAAGGAAACAAGGTTGAGTTTACGCAGCAGGGCGATCACCCGCCCGCGATGCCGGCGAACGCAGCGCAGCGATTGAGCACGCACATCATTCACGCTGGCTATGTGGTGCGCAACCGCGCCCTGCTCGATCATTTCTACAAGGATTTGCTCGGATTCCATTTGTATTGGCAGGGAGGCGCTCAGCCGGCGAATGTCGATTGGGTGATGATGCAGGTGCCCGACGGAACCGATTGGATCGAATACATGCTCTACCTGCCGGCCGATCCTTCGCGCACGCAATTGGGCAGCGCCAATCATTTCTCGCCTGGCGTCGCCAGCGTCGCCGACCTCCAAGCCAGATTGGAACAGCGCGGCTGGAAACCGCCCGATGAGAAGGATCCGAAGCTGCTTGGAGTCGACGGGAAAATGCAATTAGCCCTGCACGATCCAGATGGAACGCGCGTCGAATTCATGGAGCTTTTGCCGGTGCAGGCGCCGTGCTGTGCCCCGTACACGGGGGCGCAGCCAAGCGCAAGCGCGTCAGATAGTTGGTAATGTCTGGCAGTCCGACTTCGGTCTGATGTACGCGCCGTTTGCGCGAGCGTATCGTGATTTTCGCTGACAGCGCGAGGAAAGAGAACACATCGATGCTTGCAATTTCTCGACGCCAGTTTCTGCAACAGGGAACAGTGGCGGCGGCAGCGCTAGCAACTTCGGTCGCGCAGCCCGTGTGGGCGGATCCTTTGGGCGGGCCGATTGGCCTGCAGCTTTACACTGTCGCTGACGCACTTCAAAAAGATGTTGGCGGCACCCTCAAGCAACTCCGCGCGATCGGCTACAAAAGCGTCGAAACCGCCGGCTTCGCCGGCCTCACCGCGAAGCAGTTTCGCGACGCACTCGACGCAGCAGGCCTGGTCTGCCACAGCGCTCATCTTCAGATGAGTGCGCCCGATCTAGGCCCAGTTTTCGACGATGCGCACGCGCTCGGCGCCCACTTCGCGGTGTGCTCCGCGATGTTCCCGGCGACCGCCAGTTCTCCGCCATCGAGCGACGATTTCAAGAGATTGGCCGCGCGCCTGAACGATATCGGACAGAAAGCGCATCAAGCGAATTTGCAGTACGCCTATCACAACCATAATTTTGAATTCAAAATCGTCGACGGACAGAAAGCCGGCTATGACGTCTTGCTTGAGCAAACGGATCCGGCTCTGGTCGATTTTGAGCTCGATTGTGGCTGGATGATCGCGGCCGGATTCAGCCCGGCTCAATATTTCCAGAAATATCCGCGTCGTTACAAAATGCTGCACATCAAGGACTTTGTCGCGGGCAGCAAAATCAGCACAACGCTCACAATCGACCGCCCGCAGGGCACGGAATTGGGGCGCGGCCACATCGACTACAAACCGATCTTCGATGCCGCGGCCAAAACGGACGTCAAGTATTACTTCGTTGAACAAGAGCCGCCGTTTCCGGACATGACGTCGCTCGAAGCCGCGCGGGTCGACTACGATTATCTTCACAGTCTTTGATTGTCGAGGTGCGCTATGAATCGTCGAGAGTTTAGCCAGCTGACCATCGCGGCAGCGATCGGACACAAATTCTTGCGTGGTGCGGGGCAATCGGCGCCTCCGCCCTCATCATCTAATTCGGCGGGCATTCGCTTGTCGTTCATGCTGTGGGCGATCGAAAAACAGTGGTCATTCGATCGCTGCGTCGAGATCGTCGCGGAGGCGGGCTACCGAGGAATCGAACTCGTCGGCGAGTTCTATAGCTGGTCGAAAGAAGATACCAGCCGCATCATGGCCCGAATGCGTTCGCTCGGAATGATTTTCGACGCGATGAGCGGCGTGAAGGCCGGCTTCGCTGTCCCCGATCAGTCAGCCGATTTCGCGACGCAATTCGCGGCGCAAGTCAGTTGGGCAAAAGATCTTGAGTGCAAAAAAATCATTCTGCTGTCCGGCAAGCGAGTGGATGGAATCACCGCGGAAGCGCAGCGTCAGACCGCTATTGACAATCTGAAGCGCGCCGCCGATGTCGCCGCTAAGGACGATATTCAAATCGTGATCGAGCCGATCGATCTGATCGAGAATCCGCCAATTTATCTGAGCACAGTTACCGACGGATTCGCGATCGTTAAAGCGGCCGGAAGCCCCAATCTCAAGGTATTGTACGATTTTTACCACGAGCAGCGCTCCTACGGAAACCTGATCGAAAAATTGGAAAATAACATCGATCTGGTTGGATTGGTTCACATCGCGGACGTTCCCGGCCGCCACGAGCCGGGCACAGGCGAAATCGACTACGCCAACATTTACCGAAAACTCGTCGAGCTTAAGTACGATAAATTCATGGCCATGGAATACTATCCAACCACGGATCCAGTTGAATCACTCAAGGCAGCGCGATTGGGCGTCCAGCAAAGCACTGCAGATAAAGCCAGCAGCCAGTAGGAGCGTGCCCGGGTGTTGATCCTTGCCGCGGTTGTCGCGATCTTCATCTACGGAATGATTGCGGCAATGTTGGGTACGATCCTGCCCAATCTGTCGGATCGCTTCCATTTGTCTCCGCGCCAGAACGGCACCATCGCGTTTGCGCAAGCGCTGGGACTGATCATCGCGTCTGTTGGCGTTGGCCCGCTGCTGGACAACGAAGGCAAGAAGCTCGGATTGATGCTGGGGCTTGCGCTGATCGCGATCGCTCTGTTTGCGCTGCCGCGCTCGCCGGGCTTTCGCAGCATTATGCTGCTGATGTTCGTGCTCGGAGTTGGCGGTGGCATCGTCGTGACGGGCGCGAACGCGTTGGTCAGCGATGTGAGCGAAGCGCATCGCGCGATTGCGCTGAACTTGGTCAATTTGTTTTTCGGGCTGGGCGGGCTCGCGACGCCGTTCGTGGCCGCAAATCTCTTTGGGCGCAATTGGGTGCGGCTCTGCTACACGATTGCGTCACTCACCATCGTCACGCTAATCATTCAGGCCGCTACCAAGATGCCGGGGCCGACAGGAGCCGCACGTTTCGTGCTCGCCGATGCGGCGCCGGTGCTGGGTCGGCCGCTGCTTTTTCTACTCGGGCTCTTTTTGTTTCTGTACGTCAGTTGTGAAGTGGGAATCTGGAATTGGTTGCCGCGACATTTGATCGCGCAGGGCATTCCCGAATCGCGCGCGCTGAACATTCTTTCGCTGGGATTCGCGCTCGGCCTTTTGATCGGCCGGGTCGGCGTCGCTCCGATTCTGATTCGCGTGCCCGCGATCACGGTCACGCTAGCGGCATCGGTGGCCATGGCCGTCACGACGTTCCTGTTGCTGCGAACGAATCGGCCTGTGACCGCGGGCGTGCTTGTGTTTCTTGCGGGCCTGGCGATGGCGCCGGTGTTTCCGACCACCCTGGCCATCGTCGGCGATACATTTCCGCGCATGAGCGCCACCGCGATCGGTTTTGTGATCACCTGCGGCTGGACCGGCTTGGCGGTCAGTTCACGCATCATCGGCTTGATCGCAGGCGGCGATCCGCGGCGGCTAAAGAAGGCCCTGCTGGTAATTCCGGTTTTCGCCGTCCTGATGGTGTGCGTGGATCTGGCGATCCGCAGCATGCTGCGCTAGGTTCGCCGCGCGCCTCTTCTCACGAACGTCAATCAGGACTTGTCAGTGGTGATCGTGATATCGCTCGATTGCAGGCCGGGCGATGAAGCCGTGATTTTTATTTGTCCGGGCGTGGCGGTCGATTGGACAATCGCCAGGCACAATCCGTTGAAGGTAGTGCGCTGATTCGATTTGTAACCCTCGTGGCTTCGCATGTCTCCGTTATCCACGCCGATGATTTTGCCTTGGCCTTGAAGATCGAACGTGACGTCGTTATCGGCGTTCGGCACGATGCGTCCTTGCGCGTCGTGAATTTCCACCTTGACGTGCGCAACATCGCGGCGGTCGGCGGCAATCTTCGTTCGATCTACCGACAGATTGATCGCGGCAGGCGCTCCCGTCGTCGTGATTTCCATGGTGGCTGCCGTGTTTCCGTCTTTGGTGCCCACGGCTTTTAGCGTTCCGGGTTCGTACGGCACGTCCCAGGTCAGATGCAGATCTCCCGTGGTCCGCGCGGTTCGGGCTCGCGCCGGCAGATTTCCCCATTTGCCTTCCATACCGTAACGCGGGAATTCGTAGCCCCGCACTCCGAGGGATTTGCCGTTCAAGAAAAGTTCGACGGTATCGCAATTGGTGTAGCAAGTAACTGGAATCAGTTGCCCTTCCTTGCCCGCCCAATTCCAATGCGGATGCAGATGCACCATCGGCGCGGAAGTCCATTGGCTCTGATAAAAGTAAAAGCCGTCTTTCTTGAAGCCGCAGGTGTCAATTACGCCGGAGGAAGAGCCCTTGGCTGGCCAGAAGGCTTCGCCGAGGTAGTCGATGCCGGTCCACATGAAATCGCCCGCGACGTAGTCATACGTTCCGACGAACTTCCACAGTTGCTCGACGTCGATATCGCGGCCCGGCGCGAACTGGAATCGCGGCGGAATTCCCGACGGATCCTTATCTCCGACCAAGCTGTGGTAATCGCCGCGCACGCCGCCCATCGCGCCGCTTTCCGTGCCGATCATGCGGCGTCGCGGAAAGTCGTCGTGATCGATGCTGTAATATTTCTGGGCGCGATCGCGCCAGCGGTCCACGTAGTTGTAGCCGACGACATCGAGCAACGCCAAAAATTCCGGCAACACCCGGCCGCCCACCGGAGGATCGGCGGCAATATGATCGCAGGCCGCGGTCACAAGGCGCGTTGGGTCTTCGGTGTGGAAAATATCCAGCAGCTTTCGCAAAGTATCGGTGCCCGCGGGAACGTCCTGATCCGGAATCTCGTTGCCCGCGCTCCACAGAACGACAGAGGGGTGGTTGCGGTCGCGATGAATGAGGTTTTTCACATCGCGTTCATACCATTCGTCGAAATAGACGCTGTAGCCGTACTTGATCTGTCCCTTCGGAACTTTCCATTCATCGAAGGCCTCGTTCATCACGAGGAAGCCCATTCTGTCGCAGAGATCCAGGAATTCTGCGGGATACGGATTGTGACTTGTGCGAATGGCATTGCATCCCATTGTGCGCAGAATTTCGAGGCGCCGCTCCCAGACGCGCTCGGGAACAGCGGAGCCGACACTGCCAGCTTCCTGGTGAATGCACACGCCGTTCAATTTGACGTGTTCACCATTGAGCAAGAATCCTTTTTCGGCGTCGAAGATGGCTTCGCGTATGCCGAATGGCGTGTCGTACGTATCGAACACTTGATTCGTGCTTGTATTGTGAAGCGTGCTGCGAACGGTATAGAGATACGGGCTTGCAGGCGACCAAAGCGCGGGCTTGTCTATGACGAGTTGCTGAACGAATTCGTATTCGCCGCCGGATTCAATTTCCTGCGGCGCATCCGCTGCCTGCACAGTATTCCCGTCTCTGTCGAGGATGGCGGTGGTCAGCGTGCACTGAGCGTTAGCCTTTTGGCGATTCGTGACCCGGGTCTTCACCTGCACTGTGGCCGATTGCTGCGAGACGCGCGGCGTGGTGACGAACGTGCCCCAGCAAGAAACGTGGACTTGATTGGTGGAGAGCAGCCAGGTGTGGCGATCGATGCCGGAACCTGAATACCAGCGGCAATTCGTTTGGCGAGAATTGTCCACGCGCACCGCGACCACATTCGGGCGAGCGTAATCGAGATAGGGCGTCAGATCATACGCGAACGGGATGTAGCCATACGGCCGCAGGCCGAGAGAGTGACCGTTGATCCAGACCTCGCTATTTTGATAGACACCATCGAATTCAAGCACGACCAATTTCGGGCCGCGCGTATCCGGCACCGAAAATGTTTTCCGGTACCAGCCGATGCCGGTCGGCAAATACGCGCCGGGCCCGCTGCTGGGCGCCTTCTCGTCAAATGGGCCTTCGATGCTCCAATCGTGCGGCAAATCGACATCGCCCCAGCCCGAATCTGAAAAGCCCGGGACTTGCGCGCCGGGGAAGTCGCCCTTCATGAACTTCCAGCCGAAGTCGAAACTTTCCCTAACGCGAGCGACGGAGTTTTGCGCAGCAGGCAACGCTTGTGCGCGTCCCAGATACGGAACTGCCGTGGCAAGCACAGCGCCTTTAGCGGCGCTGACGAGTAGATCGCGTCGCGAGAGCAGTGAACCTGGACCATCTTTCGATTGAGCCATTGAAGTTGACCCCGTTTCGTTCTTGCCGCCGGAAGCTTTACGCTTGCGGCGGAACCAAAATTATTTGCTTTTCAAAAAGCCACTGGCGCCGAGCCAGCCGTAAAAGAGATCGGGCCACATGGTCATGTTTCCGCTGTTGGTGCTGCGCATGCCGAAGCCGTGCCCGACTCCCGCGAAAACGTGCAGTTCCGCTGACGCCCCCGCTCGTTTCATCGCAAGGTAAAGTTCGGGAACCCCTTCGGATATATTTTGGCGATCATCGGCGCCGCAAGCGAGAAATGCCGGCGGCGTGTCTTTTGACAGGGGCATATTTTCGGGAATCGCAGGATACAGCAGCGCTTGGAATGCGGGCTTGGAATTTTGCCGATCGATTGGATCCGCCGCGGCTGCGTTTCCCGCGTCGTAACGCGTGGCGGCCAGCGCCGCCAATTCGCCGCCGGCGGAAAATCCCATCACGCCGATGCGGTTGGGATCGACGCCCCACTCCGCCGCGCGGCTGCGAATCAGGCGAATGGCGCGCTGCGCGTCCTGCAATTCAGTTCCTTCGATCGTGTACGTAGAACCCGGCGCGCGCGCCAGGCGATATTTCAGGACGAACGCGGCGACGCCGTGATCGCTCAACCACGCCGCGACCCGGTATCCTTCATGATCGATCCACAGCTCGCTGTGCCCGCCGCCGGGCATAACGACGACGCCCGCTCCGGTAGCTTTGCCCGCAGCGGGGATGTAGAGCGTGATCGAAGGATTGTTGACATTAGAGATGACGTGGTCACCCTGCGGCGAAATCCGGACCGTTTCCGGCGCGGTTTTGCCCTCCGAGCCGGGCGCGCCATTTGGCCACAGCGGAACGACCGGCTGTTGCGCGCTGGCGGCCACGCAGGACGCGGCGAGCGCGAACATCAGACACATCTTCAATCGAGGAAGCGTGCGGATGCGCATGTTAGATTCCCTCGTTGCCGCGACTTGACGGTCTATTGCGCTGGCGTGTTTTATCGCGCGGCTGCATCGGAGCATACTCCATGCCGGGTGTGAATCCGACTTTAGTATGACCCGCGATTTACAGGAGGGCATACAGTGAGAACGATCCGGGAGTGTGGCGATACGTATTCCCGCAGGTCAGCCACGACCGAGTCTGTAACTTCCGCACGTTCAAGCGGAAAAGGGACGAATATGAAAACTCGTCTGATGATTGTTGCGCTGATGCTTGCCGCGGGCGGAAGCAGTCTGCCGCTTCGGGCGCAGACGACGGGCGGCATGGTGCCGTTCACGATGGAGCCGCGGCGCGGGGCGCTGGCCGCTTCGCCGGTGGATGTTTCGTTTCTGCTGGACGCGCCGGCCGGGAAGCATGGATTTATTCAGGTGAAGGATGGTCACTTGGCGACGGGCGACGGCCAGCGCATTCGCTTCTGGGGCGTGAATATCACGGATTGGAGCAAGGGCTCGCAACAAATCCCGCCGAAGGCGGACGCGGCATTGTGGGCGGCGACGCTAGCGCGATTCGGCGTGAACTGCGTGCGTTTTCAGTTCCTGGATCTGCTGACGCCGCGCGGGCTGATCGATGCCAGCCGTGCGGACACACAGGCGTTCGACGCGGACGCGCTCGATCGAGAAGATTATTTCATCGCTGAGCTTGAGAAGCGCGGCATCTATATCGACTTCAATCTCTTGGTCGGGCGTCCGTTCAAAGCCGGGGACGGCGTGCAGGACGCGCAGCTTCTGCGGGAAGGCGCGAAGGGAACTTCGCTTTTCGATAAGCGCATGATCGAGCTGCAAAAAGATTATGCGAAGGAACTTTTGGGGCACCTGAATCCGTATACCAAGCTGACGTATACGCAAGACCCGGCGGTGGCGGTGATTGAGGTCAATAACGAAAACGCGATCAATATCGGATTCCGCGGACCTTCACCGTTCTACGATCAAGAGCTGGCGGACATGTACAACCAATGGCTTGCGAAGCATCGCACGCCCGAGCAAATCGCAAGCCTGCGCAAGATTGCGGCGGTGCAAGGTGACACTGCGCCGGTGCCGCTGATGCAGCCGCGCTTCCCATTTTCATACGCGGGCGCGGCGCCGGTGGCGGCCACGGCTCCGCCGGAACGCATTCACGCGGAAGCGGAGTTCTACAACGATCTGCAGCACGATTATTTTGCGGACATGGAAAATTACGTGAAGCAGACACTGGGCTCGAAGTCGCTGGTGATCGCGACAGCCGATCACAGTCATTCCAACAGCGGCTATCCGATTTTGCGGGCAATGCAGTCGATGGACGTGATCGATGGCCACGACTATTGGGAACACCCCGGCGTGTACTCGCACAAGAGCGCGATGGTCAACGATCCGCTTAATTCCACCGCGGTCGAGCTTTCGCGCTCGGCGATCGCCGGAAAGCCTTACACCGTGAGCGAAGTGAACAATCCGTTTCCCAACGATTACGATAGCGAAGGGTTTCCGATCCTCGCCGCGTACGGCGCGCTGCAGGATTGGGATGCCATCATGTGGTACACGTTCGAACCGAAGCTCGATCCTGCGTGGAAGCCGTATGTGGGCGATCCGTTTGACATCGGGCTCGATCCGGTGAAGATGCCGGAGCTGGCCGCGGGGGCGCTGATGTTTCTGCGCGGCGACGTGGAAAAAGCGCGCGACATAGTGGAGCGCTCCTACACGGAGGATCAGATTTCTGACAGCATGATTTTGCCTACGGCCGATCGGCCTTACTTCACCGCGGGCTTTCCACTTTATCTGCCGCTTGACCATGAAGTGCGAATATCGTCGCTGGATGGTCCTGCGACGCAGACATTTGCAAAAGCTGCGCCGCCCAATCCGATCGTTTCCGACACGCGGCAAGTCGCGTGGTATACCTCGCCGCAGCAGACTGGCCTAGTGACCATCGACACGCCGCGGACAAAGGCGCTGATCGGGTTTGTGCGCGCGAATCAGAAGGCGGTTGGCAGCCTGGGCGCGCAGGTTGAAAACGATTTCTGCGCCATCCTGCTGAGTTCTCTAGAAACGAAGCCGATCGACCAGGCGTCGAAGCTACTTTTGATCGCGGGCGGCCGCGTTGAGAATACGGGAATGGAATGGAATTCAGCGGGGACCGACGTATTGACTTGGGGAGGGCCGCCGTCGCTGATCGAGCCGGTGAAGGGAATCGTGACGCTCACCGGCCTGGAAGGCGCGCGCGCGGTCTACGTGCAGGCGATCGACGGAGCGGGGCAGCCGATCGGCGCCGCGGTCAATGCGGCACAACTTGGCGATAGTTGGAAGATTCCGCTGGGGGAAATCGTCACCACCTGGTATGAGATCACGGTGGAAAGATAGAAGCCATGCGAGCGCGTGAGGCGATCGCATTCAACTGAACTCGCGGCGTTACATGAAAGGATTTATGGACAGACGCGATTTTATCAAGACAACTGGAACTTTGTTGGCCGCGGCAGCTTTGCCGCGAGCTTCGGCAATCGCAGCGGAGCAAGCGGCGCCGGGACGATCGATTCTGCCGATCAATCGCAACTGGCGATTTCTTCCGAAAAAAGTGGATGGCGCTGAAGCGCCGGAGTTTGACGATTCGGCTTTTCAGCGCGTTGCGGTTCCGCACGCGAATATTCGCGTGCCGTGGCACAGCTTCGACGAAAAGGATTATGAGTTCATCTCCACCTACCGGCGGCGCTTCCGGCTCCCGGCGGCGGCCGCGGGGAAACGCATTTTTGTGGATTTTGAAGGCGCGATGACCGCGTCGACCGTGTGGATTAACGGCGTTGCGCTCGGCGAATACAAGGGCGGATTCACTCCATTTTCGTTTGAATTGACGCCGCATCTGCTGCCGGGCGCGGAGAATGTGCTGGTGGTGCAGGTGGATTCCACCGAGCGCGCGGATATTCCTCCGTTTGGCTACGAGATCGACTACCTGACGTTTGGGGGAATCTATCGCGAGGTGGCGCTGCGGATTGTGCCGGCGACGTATCTCGGCAATATTTTCGCGCGCCCCGGCGGTGTGTTGAGTGACAACCCCTGGCTGGACGTAGACTGCTTCATTGCCGGGTTGGCCGCGAAGGACGAGCGGTATTCGCTGGAGGTCGAGCTTCGCGATGGGGATCGCGTTGTGTCGAACGGAACGACCCACGTGACCGAAGATATGTTAGCCACGGGAGTGCCGGCGACTGCGACAGACGAATCCTCCGGCGCGATCGATCCGGCTACAGTCGCAACGGTTCACAGCAGCAACGAGGTGCAGCTCGATCCGACGCGACAAACCGTTACGCTCGTCGGGCTTCCCAATTTGAAGTTGTGGGATGTCGCGCAACCTCATCTTTACACCGTGCACGTGCGGCTGCTGCGGTCGGGTCACGCGGTCGATGAAGACACGCGGCGCATCGGGTTCCGCGAAGCTACATTTACCGATCACGGTTTCTCGCTGAACGGCAAGATTCTGAAGCTGCGCGGCCTGGATCGTCACGAAACGTTTCCGTTTGCCGGCCAAGCCATGCCCGCGCGCGTGCAGCGGCAGGACGCCAAGATTCTGCGCAACAAGCTGCATTGCAATATCGTGCGGACCTCGCACTATCCGCAGTCGCGCCACTTTCTCGATTGTTGCGACGAGGTTGGCCTGCTGGTGCTCGAGGAAATCCCCGGCTGGCAGCATATCGGCGACGCGGCATGGAAAGATTTGGCCGTCGACAACGTTGGGCGGATGATTCGCCGCGATTGGAATCATCCCTCGATCGTTTTGTGGGGAGTGCGCATCAACGAATCGCGCGACGACCATGATTTTTACGTGCGCACCAATGCGTTGGCGCACGCGCTCGATGGGTCTCGGCAGACGGGCGGTATCCGGAATTTTCAGGCGTCCGAGCTTCTCGAAGATGTTTTCACGATGAACGATTTCGGTTTCCCATTGAAGCCGCCGAACCATCCGCGCTACCTGAATACCGAATTCGTGGGCCACACATTTCCGACGAAGACCACGGACGACGACGAGCGCCAGCGCGAACACACGCTGCGCCATGCGCGCATCCATAACCAGCTTGCGTCCGACCCGCAATATGCCGGCGGAATCGGCTGGTGCGCCTTCGATTACAACACCCATGGCAATTTCGGCTCCGGCGATCGCATCTGCTATCACGGCGTCACGGACATTTTCCGCGAACCGAAACCGGCGGCTGGCTTCTACAAATCACAATGCGATCCGGCGGAGGAAATCGTGCTCGAGCCGGCATTTCATTGGGCGCGCGGCGATGAATCCATCGGCTTCACGAAAGCTGTGATCTGTTCAAACTGCGACCATCTAAAAATCTTCACGCGCGCGGGCAGCGTCGAAGGGAATCCGTGGACGCCGCTGGCCGAACTAGATCCCGACCGCGAGGAATTCGCCAATCTGAAGTATCCGCCGTTCGTTCTGGATGTGAGCAGATTTCGCGCGGGATGGGGCGATCTGCGGATTGACGGATTCATCGAGGGCAAACAGGTCATCTCGAAGTCGCTGTCGGGCCGGGGCGTCGATAGCAAATTCGCGCTCTTGCCCGATGACGTTACGCTGATCGCCGATGGAGCCGATACCACTCGCGTGGTGTTGCGCGTGACCGACGAGTTCGGCGCCGCGCGAAACTACGCAAACGACCCCGTGATCTTCACGCTTGAAGGCCCCGCCGACCTGATCGGTGATAATCCATTCGCGCTGATCGGCGGAACCGGCGCGATCTGGATTCGCGCGAAGGAGCAAGCGGGAACAGTGCGTTTGACCGCGAAGCACCCGCGATTGGGATCGCAGACGGTGACGTTTACATTGACCACCGCGCCCGCAGAACCCGCCTAGGCTCGTAGGTCGCTGATTCTGTGTGGTTTACGAGACGCGGCGGCACGCGAATCCCGGCTCCACGCGCACACCGCCAAAAGAGCGCCGTTACGACTTTCGTCTAGTTTCAACCGTCTCACAGAAGTTTAGTATCGGTCGCGTCAAAACGGGTGCTCATATGGAAATCGCGGGTGAAGTGTCGAATCACGCTGCCTCTAGGATTGAATCAGCAATTGGCAACGCTTCTCGCGGTCTGCTGAGGCATTCCCGCGTGATGCGCTCGCGTCTTCTGCTTCTACTGCCAGTTCTCTTTTGCGCGCTGACGTTGCGAGCGCAGCAACCGTTGCCGGAGCCGGTAGATATCACGCCCATCAACGGCGAGACCTATTACATCCTGAACCAGTTCGATGGCCGGCAGATGGATTTGAGCGCGGGCTCGATCTCGAACGGCTCCACTGTTGTCGAGGAGTCCGCCAGTTTTACGTCGCTTTCGCAGCGCTGGTCGGTCACAAAGCTCGCGGACGGCGCATGGAAGATCAGCAACCTATTGAGTGGCCTGTGTCTCGACACATCGTTGTCCTCGGCGGTGCAGAACACCTGCGCGATCAACACCGCTTCGCAAGAGTGGTCGTTGAATTCAACGACGAACGGCTACTACAACATTCTGAATCAA
Organism: Candidatus Acidiferrales bacterium; assembly: GCA_050014395.1. Lineage (GTDB taxonomy): Bacteria > Acidobacteriota > Terriglobia > Acidiferrales > UBA7541 > DASPOJ01. The sequence continues at coordinate 22,416 of JBEKDK010000039.1, forward strand.
GCCACAGGGCAGGTGCTCGGCATCCAGGGAACTCCGGCAGCGGGGGCACAACTTAACGTCTCCTCCGCAGCTGGCTCGCAGACGCAGCAATGGTTGCTACGTCCCGTCTTCTTCCGCGGGATTGATAACGCCCTGCTTGAAAAGCAGGAGGCCGCGCGCGCTGCGCAGACAAACCTGGCGTGGTGGAACGACGCAGGAACTGCGACCGACGTCCTGAAGCTTTTCAAGAATCATGGCGTCAATATGGTTCGGCTGCGCCCCAGCTCAGGACCGCCTAATGGGGGAACGCCGACGGCGCTCTTGCCATACGCCGACCCTTCGTTCACCGGATGCGTCGGCGCCAGCTTGTGTTATGCCGAAACGGACGCCCTAGATCTTGACCTGGCAAGGCGCGCCAAGAATCTTGGGATGAGTATCGAACTAACGCTTCTATTTGACGGTCAAGGTTCCTCGAGCGTTCCCGCAGCGTGGGCCGCGGACGCCTCCAACATCACGAACCTGAAAGCTGACATCTATAACTACGTCAAAAAGGAAATTGAAAATTATCGCGCGGCGGGCGTGATGCCCGATCTGGTTTCCATCGGCAATGAAGTTGACACGGGATTTCTTAGCCCATCCGGCACAGGCAATAGTCCCAACGGAAATACGCCTGCGACTTTCGCGAATTTTGCTGCGCTACAGACGTCCGCCGTCCAGGCGGTCAAAGACGCGGCGTCCGACACCTCGATTGGCGCGGCGATCCCGGCCCCGCTGACCTGCATCCACATCACGCCCGCGTGGGATTTGACCAACTTCTTCACGCTTGCGAGTCAGAGCGGTATTACAGTCGACGCGATCTGCCAGAGCTACTATCCGCTGTTCCATGGCCCGCTGACCGCGGCGCAGGCGGCCACCTCGAACCCGGGCGGCAAACCCGTCGAGCAAACTGTGTTGAACAATGCCGCCAATTCGATCGCCAAACCGATTTTCATAATTGAAGCCGGTGAACACTATGAGAACGGCTTCGATTCAAACGATCCCTGGTATCCGCCGTCGCTGGCGAATCAGCGCCAGTATCTAGTGGATCTCGATTCCGTGCTGCGCGCTGTGCCGAATAATCTGGCGATGGGGATGGAGTATTGGGATCCCGAAGGCGTGGACTTGTCGAACCCGACCCCGCCGCCGAGCCTACTGAATGGAACCAATCAGCCGAACGCCATTTATTCTTGGACAGGACTCACGATTTTCGACAACTCCTCCGTTGCACTGTTGCCCGCGGCCGACGCGCTCGGCGGCAAATTCGATCCGTCGCTGCGCTATAAGCTGGTGAATCGCGCCACCGGAAACATTCTTGAATCGCAAGGAGGGTCTTCGGCTTCGGGTGCGTCACTCGACACCGCGACGGACACCGGCGTCGCGAATCTTTATCAGCAGTGGCTGATCGCCAGCGATGGCGATGGATTTTTCCGCATCACCAATGCCAACTCCTCGACTGTGCTGGATGACTCAGCCGCGTCGAAGTCCGCGGGCAGCGCCGTCGTGCAAGCCACAGCAACCGGGTCCACCGAGCAAGAGTGGAATGTGGTGACCGCCGGCGGCGGATACTGCAACGTCGTTAATAATCTCAGTGGCCTGGTGCTGGACATCAGTGGCGGGCTGGCCGTGCAGAACACGCTGTCGGGAGCGGTGGGGTCAACAACGCAGCAATGGCAGATCGTTCCCGTGCACATTACTACGGCCGGCGCCGCGGGATTCGTGATGGCCGCCGACCCTCCCAGCATTTCGATCGCGCAGGGCGCGTCGGGCACAGCAGTGATCACGCTCACGCCCAGCGGCGGCTACTCCGGATCAGCTACGTTCTCATGCGCGGGACTTCCGACGAGCGCGACCTGCGCGTTCTCAAATTCTCCGGTGACCTTCGACGGAAAAGACACGGTGCAAACCACCACCCTGACAATCAGCACCCAGGGTGCGGCTGCGGCGCCGCCTCTGCTGCGTTTTTCTTGGCGGGATTGGCGGCCAGGGCCGTCCGCGCTCTCGCTGGCCGGGCTCATTCTCCTAGTTGTATGGCTTTTCTTTGTAAGCCGCGACCAATCCCTATTGGTGCTTCGCCGCCAGTTTGCCTCGCGGCTCCGCCTGTCCCTGGCCGTCCTCGCCGCAGCTTGTGTCTTGGCGTTGGCAGGATGCGGCGGCGGAGGCGGGGGTTCAGGCTCGTCGGGGGGAGGAGGGGGAGGGGGATCGCAACCCCCTGTAACTCCCTTGGGCACGACCGTAGTAACGGTCACGGCCAGCGTGGGAAACAGCTCGCAGAACATCGGAATTCTCGTCAACGTAGTTCAATAAGCGAACGCCAGGCGAACGTGCCGGAATGGCACCAGGCTCGTCGCTTCCCAAGCGAGGACAGGCGGTCGCGGAGCATACTGCTTGTCCGGGGGGAGCAAACGGGTGCACCAGCTGCCTCAAAAACGAGAAAAACGGCCGTAACACAAAAATACTATTTTCTTTCACCAATCCTACTTTTGTCTGATTTATGCGGGCATGGCTAGGGACTACCATGCGCCCAGATTTCGGCTTTAGGGTGGGGTCCAATCGCTTGGAAGTGAGCACTACGTGGTGCGCTTAGGAGGCTCGATGCAGAGTCACAAGACATTTGGCAGTTACGGTCGCGTGTGTTTGATGTTGCTTCTGGCGCTATCCTTGACGCCCATTTTGGCGCGGGCACAAAACTCCATAACGGGCGAACTGAAAGGCACCGTAACGGATGCTTCAGGAGCCGTCGTGGCGGGAGCCGCGGTCTCGATCAAGAACGTGCAAACCGGCGTCATCACGCCAACGAGCACAAACGGAAACGGAATCTATGATGTTCCGTTTTTGCAGCCGGGCAGCTACACAATCACATTCTCAAAGCAGGGCTTCCGCGACTTCGTCCGCGAAGGCGTTAAGCTCGAGATCGAAACCCTGCAAATTGACGCCGCGCTCCAAGTCGGCACCGCATCGCAGGAAGTTGTGGTGACCGCCGCTGCGCCACTGGTCGAATCGGAAACGACCGAACAGCACGTGGACCTTGACACCGCGGCGGTCGCTGCAGCGCCAATCGTCGGAACTGATTGGCGCAACGAACTTGTTGCGCTTGTTCCCGGTGTCAATGTCGGCTCGGGAGGGGCAGGCGCGGCCAACGGCCAGTCAGCCGGAGTGAACGGCACACAGGGATACAACATCAATTTCCTGGTTGACGGGACGGCTGCGACTGATCCTAGAGATTTCAACGGAAGCAACAACATCACGCCCATTGACTCGATTGCCGAAGTAAGCATGAACGCAAGCAATGCGCCCGCGCAGTATGGCAATGGCCTGACATCTATCAATGCTGTCACCAAGAGCGGGACGAACACTTGGCACGGCAGCGGATTCGAATACGTTCAAAACACTATTTTGAACGCCAGGAATTTCTTTGATGAAACAGGCTCGAAGCCGGTGGAGAATTGGAATAACTACGGCGGAACCGTTGGCGGACCAATAATCAAGAACAAGCTGTTCCTATTTTTCGCCTATCAACGCAACCCGAATTCCAGTCCGAATACTGGCCAATACAGCTTCCCGACCGCAGCCGAGATGGCGGGGGATTTTTACGGGATCTCAGGCGCAACAGGTTCTGCGTTCAGTTCCGCGGGCATGTTGCTGGCCGCCAAGGATCCGGTAGCATTAAAGCTTCAGGCTTACTTTCCGACGGCAAGCGCGCCGGGGTGGAAGAGTGGGTGCCCCGGTCCAGCAAATGTGGGACCAACCGTCGCGCAGACCTGCACAGCTAACAACGATTACACGTTCGCTGGCTCCAGTCCGAACCTCTCGACGTGGTATGAGAGCAAGATCGACTACGACATTTCGTCGAAACAGAAGCTGACGTTCAGTTTCAACTATTACCCAAATCAAGTGTCTTATGTGCCCGAGGACCCGCTATATCCAAGCGACGCTACGTCGTTTGACCAAGGCAACAATTACAATCTGACCGGTCAGCTCTCGGACACTTATACAATTAGCCCGACCGTCCTAAACGAGTTCCGCGTGGGTGCAATGCGCGAATTGGATGCTTACATTCCGCCCTCGCAGGGCAAGAACGATCCAACATCGCTTGGTCTTGAGCCGGCCTACGGCACCAATGCTCCTGGCAACATCTTTCCCAGAGTCACGATCGATGGCGGCGCTGGGCAGGGGGAGTTTGACTTGGGTGGAGGGCTCCATGGTAACGGCAACCTCCACGCGGTTCTGGGCGAAGGCGTGTACAGTTTTTCAGATATCGTCACTCTCATTCACGGCCGGCACACCATCAAGGTTGGCGGCGAGTACGACCGAGACTATCAGAACTATACAAACTGGGGCGATAGCACCTCTGGTGAGTTCGAATTCGACGGAAGCGTCACCGGGATTCCATACGCCGACTTCCTGGCTGGCGACGTTTACGGATGGTACGTGTACGATTACGACGCCACCAGCGCCCACATGTGGAATTCGGCGATTTTCGCCAGCGATGACTTCAAGGTCTCTTCACATGTGACGTTGAACCTGGGCCTTCGCTGGCAGATTCAATCCGGCTGGGGCGTAACGGGCAACTTGTTCGGCAATTACGACCCGAACCTGCCTAACACTCAGGCGTGGACCTGCTCGCCTGGTGCGACCAGCACATCCCAGTGCTCGCTCAACACGGCCGCCAAAGGGGCCATTCTCTATGGCGGAAGTGGGGACGCCGCCTATGGCGGTCCGACGAACGTTCAGAACACGATCCAGAACGCCGATTACAAACAGTTTGCGCCGCGCATTGGCATCGCTTGGTCGCCCAATGAAAAGTGGTCCGTCCGAGCGAGCTACGGTATTTTTGATGCGCCTCGCGATGCGGAAAACTACACCGATAACTCTCTCGGACTCGGCTTCAACCCAGCTGGCTCCTTCGGGTACTCTTACGGAAACACGGCATTCAAACTGGCCTCTGGTCCGCCGGCCGGCAGCGTCGTATATCCGACTCTTTCAACTCTTTCGCCGGAAATCGACAACTACGGCTACGTGGTTTACTACCCGCGGAGCATGCCCACGGTCTACGTGTCGCAGTGGCTGCTCGATATTCAGCACGAATTCCCAGGCGGGATCTTACTGGATGCAGGTTACGTCTATACCCACGGCAAAAACCTGAACTTCGCGACAGACATCGACCAACCTGGCGCAAGTGGATTGAACACATCGTGCACGGCGATCTACCCACAGGTGACGCCTGGCCACTATCCGAACGTCAACGGCAACTGCGCCGCTCCTGTGCCGTATTTCAATGTGATTCAGGCCCAAATATACGATGGATGGTCGAATTACAACGCGCTGGAGATCCGGCTGCAAAAGAGAATGTCGTATGGCCTGGACTATCTGGCTAATTACACCTGGTCGAAATCGCTCGATACCGGCACCGGCGGAGGCCACGGATCGGGCATCGACATATACCAAAACGCGTTCAGCCCCGCCGCCAATTACGGTTTGTCTGACTTCAACGCGGCGAGCACCCTAAGCGGTCAGATCGTTTGGGAGCCGCCGTTTGGAAGCGGGCGTGGCCATTCTTTGCACGGAGTGGCCGACGAGGTGGTGGGTGGCTGGCGCCTCTCGACGCTCTTCCAATGGCACTCGGGACTTCCGTTCACCCCAGTGATCCAGAACTCCGTCTCTCAAGGGCTTGATCTGGGGCTAGACGAAGCCTTGAACAACGGTACCACGTTGTTTCCCAACATCGTTGGCAGTCCGACCGTGTCGAATCCCACCATCAATAATTGGTTCAACCCGGCTGCGTTTGCCAACCCGGCGCATGGGGTGTTCGGTGATTTGGGACGCAACACTCTGATTGGGCCCGGTTTCGGCGACGTGGATTTCAGTGTCGCGAAGGATTTTCCGCTTCACTTCCGCGAAGGCATGAGCCTCCAAATCAGGGCTGACTTTTTCAACGTATTCAATCACCCGAACTTCGCCAACCCGGATGGTGACGTTGCCTCAGGGTCAGCGTGTCCGACAAATGGGCCTAACCCCGGTCTCCATTTGGCCGATTGCCAAAGCGGCGTGATCAATCACACCGACGGCTACGGCGGCCAACGCAACATTCAACTGGGCGCTCACTTCACGTTCTGAGCGCGGCACCGTAACTTAGTCACCCCGTGTCTGCGGGGTGCGGTGGGAGCCTCCCTTCCGCACCCCGCAGTTTTTTTTGCGGAATTCTCGAG
>JBEKDK010000040.1:0-27316 GCA_050014395.1 Candidatus Acidiferrales bacterium
CTGCATCACCCACGCCGCGGCGCGAATGATGACCTGCATCACTCCCAAGTAATAGAGTAGCGCGAAGAGCGACGCGACAAAGATGATCGTGGGCAGCACCTGAAACGCGAAGATCAGTCCGTACGAAGAATTTTTCGCGCCCAATGGACCGAAAACAAATTCCGATCCAGCGAACGAATAACCCAGCAGCTTGGTAACGGCCGCGCCGGCCTTTTCAAACAGAATGCGCCCGGCGTCAAACTTCAGCACGAAGAAGGCGAAGGCCAGTTGCAGGCCAAGTCCCCAGGCGACCGTTTTCAAACGTATCGCACGTCGATTTGTGGAGAACAGAAAGGCGATGCCCAGCATCGTAGCCAAGCCGAGAATCCCGGTGTAACGCCCCATTCTGTTCCTCCTTGAACTTTTGGCTTGCGCGCGGTCCCCGATCCAAACGGAGAGAGCATTCTAAGCCAACCGCCGTCGCGAAGCGCGAAAAAACGCCTGCGATCCCCGCCACGGACTTCAGCCGCCGATCACTCGGCCCACAAGCGCGCGCCCCGCGGCCGGCGGACGCGGCGAAATCTTGTACGCGGTTTCGACCAGGCGGCGCGCCTCATCCAATCGCGCGTCGGAGTTGTAGTGCAACGTGCAAAGGGGCTCGCCGCGCCGCACACCATCGCCGATCCTCTTGTGAAACACGAGGCCCACGGCCGGATCGATTGCGTCTTCCTTTTTTTCGCGGCCGCCGCCCAGTACGACGCACGCCACGCCCAATTGCTCGCACTGCGTTGCGCTCACATAGCCGTCCGCGCCGGAAACGACGTCAAGAGTGTGCGTGGCGCGCGCCAAACGCTTCGGATCGTCCACCACGCGAGCGTCGCCGCCCTGCTGTTTGATAATTTCGCGGAATTTTTCGCGCGCCCGGCCTGATACGATCAAGTCCGCAGCCACACGCTTCCCTTCTTCGATCGTTTTCACCCGCTCGCCCAGCAGCAACATCCACGCCGAGAGCGCCAAACACAATTCGCGCAAATCGTCCGGTCCCGCGCCGGACAACACTGCCAGCGATTCCGCAATCTCCATCGCGTTCCCCGCCATGCGGCCCAACGGCTGATCCATGTCCGTCAGTAGCGCGACAACTTGTTTGCCCATTCTTCGCCCCGTCTCAACCATCAACTCGGCCAGCAGCGTTGCGTCCGCTTCGGTTTTCAAAAACGCGCCTGAGCCCACTTTCACGTCCAGCACCAGCGCGTCCAATCCTTCCGCCAGCTTCTTGCTCATGATCGAAGCGCAGATCAGCGAGCGATGCTCCACGGTCCCGGTAACGTCGCGCAGCGCATACATTTTCTTATCCGCCGGAGCGATTTCCGCCGTCTGCCCGATCAGTCCGCAGCCCACCGTCTCGAGCGCGTGCCGAAATTCCGCCAGCGAAAGATTCACGTTGAAGCCGGGAATGGATTCGAGCTTGTCGAGCGTGCCGCCGGTGTGGCCGAGCCCGCGCCCGCTGATCATCGGGACGCGCACGCCGGCCGCGGCCGCGATCGGCGCAACGATCAGCGAAGTCTTGTCGCCCACGCCGCCGGTCGAATGCTTATCCACTTTCCGCCCCGGCACGTCGGAAAAATCCAGCACCTTGCCGGAATGCAGCATTGCCGAGGTCAGCGCCGCCGTTTCCGCGCCGCTCAATCCGCGCAGAAACGCGGCCATCAGCCACGCCGACATTTGATAATCGGGAATATCGCCGCGCGTGTAGCCGTCGATTAAAGTGCGGATTTCTTCCGAGGAGTGCTCTTCGCCGTCGCGCTTCCGGCGAATCAGATCAACAACACGCATGCGACGCAGCCTAGCACTCGCCAACAAACCGCGTCAACGAAGCTTCGGCCGATGTTGCGCGGCTGCAACACATTGCATGCAGCCGCCGTCGAGTGTAGATTACTTTCGAACCGGTTTACCGGTTGGCAGGAACGTCGAAGCAGGAAACCCGGATAAATCCGATTCCCCGCGCGGCGAGCGTCTCGGTTGTGCCATGTCGCTCCCGGACGCCTGAGCCATATCCACATCGGGCCGTCCGCGCGGATAAACTCCAAGTCGAGTCAGGGTGCGGACCAAATGCGCCGAAAAAAAATCATCGCGTTGCTTTCCATCGCAGTTCTTTTCTCCGTTGCACAGCTTCCTTGCGCCGCAGTTGTGCCCGTTGCGCCGGGCGGCCATCCACAAACTCCGGCACCCGCGCAGCAAGCGGCTGTGCCTGCGTCGCCGGCGTTGAATGACCGCGTCGCGGCGCTCGAGCAGCAAGTGGTCGCCGCGCACTCCGCCGGCGACAACGCCTGGATGCTGATGGCTTCCGGCCTCGTTCTGCTGATGACCGGGCCGGGCCTGGCGCTTTTTTACGGCGGACTGGTTCGCAAGAAAAATATTCTTGGCACGATGATGCAGAGCTTCGCACTGATGGCGATGATCACCGTGATGTGGGGCCTGTTCGGTTACAGCCTGTGCTTCGCTCCCGGCAATCGTTTCATCGGCGGCCTGGGCTACGCGTTCCTGCACAACGTCGGCGCCGCGCCCAATCCCCTCTACGCCGCGACGATTCCGCAGCAAACCTTCATGATTTTTCAATTGATGTTCGCCATCATCACGCCGGGCCTGATTGCCGGCGCGTTTGCGGAGCGCATGAAATTCAGCGCCATGTGCATTTTCACGGCGCTCTGGTTTGTGTTCGTTTACGCGCCGATGGCGCACATGGTGTGGGGCCAGGGAGGTTTGCTGAATGCCGCGCTGGGCGGCGCGATTCCCACGCTGGATTTTGCCGGCGGTACCGTTGTGCACATCACGTCCGGCGTTTCCGCGCTGGTCTGCGCGATTTATCTCGGCAAGCGCATCGGATATCCGCAGCAACCGATGCTGCCGCACAGCGTCGTTCTCAGTTTCTTGGGCGCGTGCCTGCTGTGGGTGGGATGGTTCGGCTTCAATGCGGGCAGCGCGCTGAATGCCGGCCCGCTTGCAACCAGCGCGTTCGTCGCCACGCAGTTCGCCGCCGCCGCCGCGGCCGCCAGTTGGGCCGGAGCGGAATGGCTGCGCAACGGAAAGCCCAGCGCGTTGGGCGCGATTTCCGGCGCCGTCGCAGGACTCGTCGCAATCACACCGGCTTCCGGCTTCGTGGGCCCGATGTCCGCGTTCGCGATCGGTGCGGCGGCCGGCGTGGTGTGCTACCTGATGGTGACGGTGGTAAAGCGGCGGTTCAGCTACGACGATTCGCTTGACGCTTTCGGCGTGCACGGCGCCGGTGGCACGCTCGGCGCGCTACTCACCGGCGTCTTCGCCGTCGCGGCGGTCAATCCAATGTTCCATGACGCCGCGGGCCGCGTCCTGCCTTCGGGACTCCTTGACGGCAACACGCATCAGATTGTGAATCAATTGATCGGCGTGCTCATCGCGTGGAGCCTGGCCATCGTCGGCACCCTCGTCCTGTTGAAGGTTACCGACATGCTGGTCGGCGTGCGCATCCCCGAAGAGCAAGAGGTGCAAGGCCTCGACCTCTCGCAGCACGGCGAAATCGGCTACGATTTCGACTCCTGAGCTGGCGCGCGGATTACGCCGCGGCTCGATGGTTTGTCCGACGAACGGCTAAGCCTGTCCACCAACTCGAAACAAAGATCAGCAGGAATGGCAGCCACGTTCCAAGGATGCTCTCGAACATGGCGAAGCTTCGCTCGATAAACAACGCGACAACGAAGACGTCCATGAACATCACGACGCCGAGAAATACTGTGGCAGCATAGAGCGGCGGCCACGATGTCTCGCGGTGAAAGTAGAAGAACGAGAGCGCTGCAAAAAATACAGGCGCCGCCACCGCATGGACGCTCAAAGCGTTTTCAAGACTGGTCATCCTCATTCCCACGCCCATCGTCGCCACGCACAAAGCCCAGCCCGCAAGCGCGTAAGCAACTGTTACCGCCGCGCTTTTAGTCGACACAACTGATCCGGCTATCATTACGTCGTCCTCTCGCCGATCGGCTGTGTGTCGCGAAATAAAGTCCGCTGGAAGTAGAGTGCCACGTTGACCAGCGCGATCATCACGGGCACTTCGACCAACGGTCCGATGACGGCTGCGAACGCGGCCCCAGAGTTTATGCCAAAAACCGAGACTGCAACTGCGATCGCCAGCTCAAAGTTGTTCGAGGCGGCTGTGAATGCCAATGTGGCTGTCTTGGAGTAGTCCGCGCCCACTTTCCTGCCCATGTAGAAGGACACTAAGAACATCACCACGAAGTAGATCAATAGCGGCACTGCAATCCGCAGCACGTCAAGCGGCAAGCGCACGATGTAGTCGCCCTTCAATGAAAACATCACCACGATAGTGAACAGCAGCGCAATCAGTGTCAGCGGACTTACGCGAGGGATGAAATTATGGGCGTACCACTCGCGGCCCTTGGCTCGAATTAGTACCGTGCGAGTCACGAATCCCGCAAGAAGCGGAATTCCCAGATAGATGAAAACACTCTTTGCGATTTGCGCGATGGAGACATCGACGACGGCACCGTGGAATCCAAGTTTGGCGGGAAGGGCCGTGATGAAGATCCAAGCGTACAAGGAGTAGAAGAGCACCTGGAATAGAGAATTGAAAGCCACCAGGCCGGCGGCATATTGCGTATCCCCCTTGGCCAGCTCGTTCCACACGATGACCATCGCAATACACCGGGCGAGACCAATCATGATAAGCCCCGCCATGTATTCAGGGTATGCGTGCAGGAACACAATCGCCAGAACGAACATCAAGATCGGGCCTACGACCCAGTTCTGCACGAGCGACAGACCGAGCACGCGCTTATTGCGGAAGACTTCGTGCAGTTCCTCGTACCGCACCTTCGTGAACGGCGGGTACATCATCAGGATCAGTCCCACGGCAATCGGAATCGACGTTGTGCCGATGCTGAAGCGATTCAGGAACGGCACGACTCCGGGGACGACCCATCCCAGCACCACCCCCACGACCATGGCTGTAAAAATCCAGCCCGTTAGATAACGATCCAGAAAACTCAGACGACCAGCCGCCTTCATCTGTAAACCCCTTCACAGAACATCCGATACTGCGCGAAAAAGCACGCTCCGCGGGCGGCCGCAAACCGAAGCGCCCAATGGCCAGCGTGCGGCGTAATCATTGCTGTCCGATGCGGTCGATTTCTTTTTTGATCGCGAGTTTGTCGAGGCTGGAGAGCGGCAAGCACAAAAACAGACTGATTCTGCGATCCAGAATCGCGAAGGCCTCTCGGAATGCGCGTTCGATTAGTTCGGGCGGGCCCGCCACCGCGGCGGGGTCCGGCACACCCCAATGCGCTGTCATCGGCTGGCCGGGCCATACCGGACAAACTTCCTTCGCCGCGTTATCGCAGACAGTGAAAACAAAGTCGAGTTTCGGCGCGCCGGGCTGGGCGACTTCATCCCAATTTTTGCTGCGCGCGCCGCCAGTGGGCAATCCGGCAATCTCGAGTTGCCGCAGCGCTTGGGGGTGAACGCGGCCCGTAGCGTGACTCCCCGCGCTATATGCCGTGAAGTTCGGCCGGCCTTTGCGGTTCATGATAGCCTCGGCCATGATCGAGCGTGCGGAATTCCCCGTACACAAAAACAAGACGTTGTAGCCACCTTGCATCGCAGCTCCAGTGCTTCCCGCTAGTTGCAGCAAGTTGGTCCGCAGCAAGCCTGATCTTTTTTCAGTACGGCCGGTTTGACGGCCCGGACGAACGCGCTCATGAATTTGCCATCCACTTGAAGAGCGAGCGCATCCACATCGAGGCCTTCACCCACCAGAAATTCTCGCGCATCTTCCACGCGATACACGCGCGTCGGCTCTACCTCGACCTTCTCGAATCCGGCGCTTGCCAACTTGCTGCGGTACTCAGATTCGTCAAGCGCTCCAGCGATGCACCCAACCCACAGCAGCACGCTCTTGCGAATCTCCGGCTGGATTTCGCCGCGCGTCACAACGTCGGACACAGCAAATCGCCCGCCGGGCTTCAACACGCGAAAAGCTTCCCGCAGGACGCGGTCTTTGTTCGCCGAAAGATTGATCACGCAGTTAGAAATAATCACGTCGACCGAATTGTCGGGCAGCGGGATGTTCTCAATCTCGCCCTTCAGGAATTCCACGTTCTGCATGCCGGCCTTTTCCTTGTTTTCGTTCGCCAGCGCAAGCATTTCATCCGTCATGTCCAGGCCGTACGCCTTGCCCGTCGGCCCCACGCGCTTGGCCGAAAGCAGCACGTCAATTCCTCCACCGGAGCCGAGATCGAGGACCACCTCGCCAGGACTCAACTTCGTGAGCGCCGTCGGATTTCCGCACCCCAATGAAGCCAGCATCGCCTCGGCGGGAATTTGATCCGCCTGCGAAGCGTCATACAGATTCGACGTGATCGGATCGCAGCCCGAGCCGCTCGAAGGCGCCGATCCACAACAAGCGCTACCACCTCGATTCACTCGCAGCGCAGCCTGCCCATATTTTTCTTTTACCGCGTCCTTCACATTTGCGCTGTCCATTGACTCTCTCCTATTTGCATATCTGAACGATGTCTTGCGGCTTCACAGCCTTGTTGCGAGTGCAGCACTCCGCATAGAGAAAGTGCAGAACTTCCTGCAGCGCGTCGGTGTTCGCCGTGTAATGCAGGAATGTTCCTTCGCGGCGCACCAACACCAGGTCTTCATTTCGCAATTTGTCCAGGTGGTGAGAGAGCGTCGAGTTCGGAATGTCCAGCTCCTCCTGGATGTCGCCGACTACCAGCCCTTCCGGGTGAGCCGCGAGCAGCAGTTGCATAATTCGCAGCCGCGGCTCGGTGCCCATGGCCGAAAACATGTCGGCAAATTTCGCCACTTGCCCCGCGCTGGATTTGCTGGAAACGGATACCATATTTCGATATTTGCAGAAATATGGATCGACGTCAAGGATTTTCCGCACGACCTAAGCTGGCCATCATCTAGACCGCTGAGAAGTTGGGTGTAAGTCTTGTAAAATCAATACTTCCGCGCGCGGCGAGGATTTGCTACTTTGTTGGGTCGCTTTTCGACGAGCCGACTTCTGCCAGCAGTTTCTGCATTTCCGCGTGGATGCGCGTGTTCGACGCCACGATTTCCGGATCGCCCGGCCGATACGGCGCCGCGCCCGCGAAGCGCGTCACGTTGCCGCCGGCTTCGCGCACAAGCAAAATGCCCGCGGCGGTGTACCACGGATGAAGCCCGAACTCCCAAAATCCGTCGAATCGGCCGCACGCCACCGCCGCCAAATCGAGCGCAGCAGATCCATCGCGGCGGACGCCATGAGAGTGCAGCGTGAAATCCCAGTAGTAGCGGATATTCGGATTCTGCTCGCGCTTCGTCGCCGGAAAGCCCGTGGCCACCAGGCTCGTCGCCAGGCTTTCCACATTCGACACGTGAATTCGCTTTTGATTTAGAAACGCGCCTTCGCCACGCACTGCCGTAAACATCTCCTGCCGGAACGGATCGAAGACCACGCCGACGAGCGGTTCGCCCGCCTCTTCCAGCCCGATCGAAACCGCCGAACACGGATACCCATGCGCGTAATTCGTCGTGCCGTCGAGCGGATCGACGTACCAACGAAAAGCTGACGCGCCCGCCTGCCCGCCTCCTTCTTCGGCGACGATCGAGTGTTTCGGAAAATGATCGCGCAATCGTGTCACGATGGCTTGCTCGGAACGCTTGTCGGTCTGCGTCACCAAATCCACATCGCCTTTGTAGGTGATCTGCCGCGGGCGGTCGAAGTCTGCCAGCAAAATGGCGCCGCCTTCGCGCGCAGCTTCGACGGCCACATCCAGATAGGTGTTCATCACTTGTGTCGGAATCTCCTTAGCGCACCATCAATGATGCCAGAAGCGAGGCTCGCCGCGCGAACAATCGAGAGCGCCGCCGTGCGCGCTACTCGGGCGCGCCGCCGGTGTAATAGATTTTACGGGAGTGAACGATGTAATCGCCCGCAACGTGAACTTCGATCGAGCGATACGTGCCTTGCGGAGGACGCGGATCGGGGTAGTAGGCCAGGCGGTATTGCGTGCGCAGTTCGCGATTGATCAGATCGAATGTCGCACCGAGCTGCTTCAAATTGTCCAAATAGTAGATCGCTCCACCGGTGCTGTCCGCGATTGTTTCCAGCGCGTGCTCACCGGCGGTGTTGCGGCCGCCTTCGTTCGTCACAGCGCGAATGCAAATGGTGTACAGCAGCGTATCGGCGCGGACGGCTGCGTCGCGCGCCATATTGAAATCGGCGTGGCTGGTGGTTTCTCCAGCGTCGGTCAGCAACACGATCACGCGGCGACGCCCCGGCGGATTGCGCCCCAGCGCCTCCGAGCCCAGATACACTGCGTCATAGAGCGCCGTGCCCGCGCCGGGCTCAAGGCGCCGCAGCGAAGTCTGCAAATACGTCAGATCGGAAGAAAAACCTCCAACCCTGGTAACAACATCGGAAAATCCGAAAACGGCCAGCCGATCGGTGGGCCGAACGACTTGCCCGATGAACGAGGCCGCGGCTTGACGCTCGAATTCGAGTTCCTGCGTTTCGCTCATACTGCAATCGATCATCAGCGCCAGATCGAGCGGCGTCTGCGTGTCGGGCTCGAACACGTCGATCTTCTGCTGCACACCTTCTTCGTAAATTTCAAATTGATCCGCGGTCAGATTCGCAGCTGGATGATGATCCTTATCGAGCACGCTGGTGATCACCGTGACCAGATTCACCTGGGAGCGAATCGTATCGCGCCGGTCAGCCGGCGGTGGCGGACCTTGCGCGGAATCGAGCGCCACGCCGCAAAAGAAGAAAACCATAAGCGCGCAACCCAACGTCACCCATATCGGCGGACGGATTCGTCTCCGCAAGCGCGCTCGTTCGGCGTTCCGATCAGTATTCAGGGCCGGGATCAAGTTGGAAGCGCTCCTCATTCGTGCGAGTCAAATGTGCTAAGGAATAGATTCCTTCGGAGCGCAAAAGGATTGTTCGGCTGCCTAGCGTTCGAGTCCGGATTTTCCAGCTTGCAACTTCCCAGCAGACGACCGTGCGCCCTCGGCCCACACAGCGCCATCGGCGAAATATTCTTTCTTCCAGATGGGAACTCGGCGCTTCAGCTCGTCGATTCCGTAGCGGCAAGCATCGAACGCGGCCGCGCGGTGCGCCGAACTCACAATCACCGCCACCGCCGTTTCGCCGATCTCGATGCGGCCGAGCCGATGGACCATCGCCACGCGGTCCACCGGAAAGCGCTCGCGCATCTCGGCGACGATCGCGCGCATCCCGGCCAAAGCCATGGAGTCGTAAGCCTCGTATTCCAGATACAACGTGGCGCGGCCGCCCGAATGGTTGCGCACGATGCCTTCAAACACCACTTGCGCACCATCCGCCGGAGCCTTGAGCGACGCCGCGATCTCTGCCGTAGCGATCGGCAGGTGCACCAATGCCAGCCGATCTTTTTCTGCGCCAGGCATTTCCGCGTTCGCGGGCAATCCGTCTGCCCCCCCGCTGACCGGGGGCAAAAACGCCACTTCGTCGCCAGCCGCAAGCGGCGCGCGCCATTCGGCGAACTGCTGATTCACCGCAGCCGCAGCGGAATCGCGAAATCCGGCAAGCTCAGGATGGCGAACGCCGTAATGATTGAAGACATCCTCGACGCGCGCGCCTTCGCTCACCTGGGCCTCATCTTCGGCCAAGCCAACGATTTCCCTGAAGCGGCCAAAAAACAGAACGTGCACGCGCATCGGGCTATTCTAGCGCCCGGCGCTGCAGTCCGAGCCAGTTTCTTGACGGCGCGTGCCGAGCGGCCTAGGCTCAGCGGTAAGAGGTAGCAACGCCATGCGAATTCTCATCTCGGGCTCGACTGGTCTGATCGGCAGCGCGATTGCCGAAGCCTTGGCGCGCGATGGCCATACCATCAACCGCCTGCTGCGACCCGCAAGCTCCACTCACGCGCAACCTGGCGATGTCCACTGGGATCCGGTGGCGCACGCGTTCGACGCCACAGCTGCCGAAGGAGCCGACGCCGTCGTACATCTCGCAGGTGCTTCGATCGCGGAGGGCCGCTGGACTGCGGCGCGCAAGCAATTGCTGCGGGCAAGCCGCATTGACGCCACGCACCATCTCGTCGAATCTCTCGGCGCGCTCGCGCATCCGCCACGCATTTTTCTGTGCGCCTCGGCCGTGGGTTATTTCGGCGATCGCGGCGATGAATCGCTCGACGAGTGGAGCGCCGCCGGCACAGATTTCCTGGCCACGCTGACGCAAGATTGGGAAAAGGAGCAAACAGCGGCGATAAATTTCGGCGCGCGCGTCGTTTCCATGCGATTCGGAATCGTGCTATCGGGAAAAGGCGGCGCATTGCCTCGAATGGCGATGCCATTCAAGTTCGGCGCTGGCGGCCGCCTCGCTTCGGGCCGCCAGTGGATGTCCTGGATCGATCTTCGCGATGTCGTGGGAATCGCGAAATTTGCGCTGGCGAACGCTGAGCTGTCGGGGCCGATCAACGCCGTCGCGCCCGAGCCAGCGCGCAATTCCGGATTCACGCGCGCCCTCGCCGACGCGCTGCACCGGCCGGCGATCTTCCCCGCTCCGGCATTTGCTCTGCGTCTCGCGCTCGGCGAAATGGCTGACGCGCTTCTGCTTTCAAGCCAGCGCGTCTTCCCGCGGCGCCTCGACGAGGCCGGCTACGCCTTCGAGCAGCCCGACCTGCGCACCGCCCTCAGCGCAGCCCTGGCAAGGTGAGACGAGACGCCTCCGGAGGAGACAGGGCTTTGTAAAGGATGTTGCGGAATTCCACTCTCATCGGCGGACCGACGTGGACTTGCACGCCAAGCTCGCCCTCGAGTTTGCGGCCAACCGGGTCGTCGTCCACGACGATGCTCATCACGTGCCCGTTGAGGATGTGGATGCAAACGTTGCCGCGCACGATCAGAAGATAGTGGTTCCAATCGTCGCTGCCGTGAATATAAGTGGCAAGCTGCTGCGGATCGCCGACAGAACCGACGATTTCAGGAATCTTGCCGGTCTCGATGCGCGTGATGTCGCCGCGCCGCGCGAGGAATAGCCGGCCGCGCTCTTCGTAGTTCTGCCCGGTGTAGCGCACGCCGTTGGAGTTGCGCGATTCGCCGTCGATATCGGCTTGATAGCCGCGCATTACGTACGGCATGCCGGGTACCTCGACACTGCGGTAGTTGATGCCGCTATTGCCCTGCGCGGAGATGCGGTAGTCGGCCTTCAACTCAAAATCGCGCGTAATCCCGCCGCGCCAAATGATGAAGGTGTTGACCTTGAGCAACGTCTCCGGCGTCACTTCGCCGACCAAGCTGCCATTTTCTACGCGCCAATATTTCGGATCGCCATCCCAGCCGGCCAACGTCTTGCCATCGAATATCGGCACGAAACCGGTGTTGTCGTCCTGCGCGTCGACCGGCATTTGGCGCTGCGACGGCACGTACTGCGTTTGCGCCGTGGGCGTGGCCGGAGCCGCGGCGGTCGGCGCCGCGGAAGGAGCGGGCGCCGGCGGTGCGGGAATCTGCTGCGATGTTGAATTCACGGCGCAAAGAATCAGCGCGGCGAATGCCACTGCAAGAATCGGAAATGAGCGAACGAAATGTGTGCGCATCCGCGGGAGTATACCGCAAAGCGCTTTCGCTGGAACGAGCGTGGCGCCGAATCGGAATCAGAGATCGAGAAGCTCAAGCAATACGTCGAGGTTCGATTCATCCACACAATAATCGTGTGCGCCGGCGACGAGTTGTTCGCTTTCGTCGAACACCTGAAATAAGCGCATCTTCGCGACCGCATACTCCTCGGTTCCGGAAAGCGCGCGCCCCATGCGCGCAGCCCAGGCCTCGACGGCATCGCTGCGCACAAATATGCGAACTGGGAAAACGGTCTTGCGATCCGTGGAAACCATGTACACGTATTCGGTGCCAGAGGCGGCGCCGCGGCGCGCTTTCTGCACTTCAAAAAAATAATATTGATAGACGTAGCCCGATTGAGCGGAATAGCTCTTCACGCGGCGTGCAGCTTCGGGGCGAGCCATATTCCGCATCTTCCGCTGGCGCGAACGCAACTGTCAATCTGCCGCTTGCCAGACTTCCGCGATCGTCGTTGCTCTCCGGCAACGAAAGTGCGCTGAGCCATTTCGGAACACGGCGGCGGACCAAAACGAATTGGCGCTCCCGTTTTCTTCCTGCGCGCGAATTCTGCTCGCCCGCTCGCGTGATGTTTTCAAGCTGCGGCCAAACATTCTAAGTCTGAGCAACGTTTGGGTTTATCGTCACGATTAACACGCACACGCGCCGCGACATCGTATCTACCCATGCGCTTAGAAGTGCGCTCGCATTGTGGCAGACCGGGTGCATTCACCTGTGGACATGGGGGAGGTCCCGGCGAGGACGGTGGGGCGCAGAAACCAAGGCTGCCTAGACGAAATGGGCACTGCGTTACTCATTGCGATATCGACGCTGGGGTGCGGCAGCGGAGCAGTAGGTCCCGCCGCCCCACCGCCACCTCCCCCGACAATTTCCGTAAGCGTGACGTCCCCAAGCTCGAGCGTCAATCTCGGCGCGACCGTCACGCTGACGCCGAGCGTGACCGGCAGTACAAATACCGGCGTCACCTGGAGCGTCGATCAAGTGAATGGCGGAGATGCGGCGGTCGGCACAATCACCTCCTCAGGAATATACACGGCGCCTGGAATTCTGCCACAGCCCGCCACAGCTACGATCACGGCCACAAGCGTGGCGGACACCAGCGACGGCGGAAGCGTGACGCTGACGATCGCGAGCGGATTTTCAATTGTGGTTTCGGGGCCCGCCTCCGTGGATGCCGGAGCAGGCGCGACGTTTCAAGCGGCGTTCTCGCCCGCAGCGGGCTCCAATCCGAATCTCGGCGTGACGTGGAGCGTTTCCGGGCCGGGCTGCACCGGAGCGGCGTGCGGATCAATCGATGGAAACAATGCGGGTACGGCGGAAGCGCCAGAAGCAAGTTACACGGCGCCGGCAATCGCGCCTTCACCGAATTCCGTGGTCGTGACGGCCACGCCGACGGCGGAGCCGTCAGCGGCCGCTTCCACGACGGTGACCGTGAATCCAATCGTGCAGGTGCAGATTTCGCCGCAAACGATTCAATTGCCGACGGGAGGCACAACAGTATTTCAAGCCAGCGTCAGAGGATCGGCCAATACCGCGGTGAGTTGGGACCTCAACGGAGTTTCCGGCGGAGATTCCGGCGTCGGCACGATCACGCCGTCGCAGTCCAACCCCAACCAAGCGACATACCGCGCGCCGCTGATCGCGCCGATGGCAGGATCGGTGGCAGTCGATGCACGCAGCAATGCTGATCCGAGTGACTTGGCAACGGCAACGGTGACGATTGCGTCTTCGTTTTCCAGTGTCGTGATCTCTTCGCTGGCTCCCTCAAGCGCCACGGCCGGTGCGCCGGGAGGAATCGCGCTGAGCGTGACCGGCGCGACTTTCGTGGCGTCGAATCCGGGCCCCGGCTCAGCAATTCTAATCGGCGGCGTGGCGCGCGCAACATCGTGCGATTCCAGCGGCGATTGTACGACGTCGCTTGCGGCTGCGGATCTGGCCACTGCCGATCAACTTGCGATCCAAGTCCAGAACCCGGATCTCACAATGTCAAACATCGTGTCATTCATCGTCGTGGCCGCGGCGGCATCGCCCACGCAAATTCCGCTGACGCCCTCGGCTCCAACGGCCACCAACGAAAACATCGTTGTGGCCGACCTGAGCACGGCAGGATCGTCCGCGCCGGCGTCGGACGTGAATCTGAATCTGGTGGCTCTGGGTGCATTCGATACGAGCACAGAGACGTGCTCGCTCGGCGGCAATTCCGTTCCGCTGGTACGTCCCGCATCGGGCACGGCCACGCAAAACATCTGCGCATTTTCTGTGAGTGGCCTCGATCCGTCTTACGTCTACACGCTGACGGGGCCGGCGCCGGCCGACATCACGATTTCCGCCACGGCGCCGTTAGGGCTGGGCATCGTGCAGGTCACGCTGCTGGTGCCGAGCACCGCGGCGACGGGCGCGCGCACGCTCTTCGTGCAAAGCCCCGCGCTCGACGTGACGGCCGCCACCGGCGCGTTGGACGTGCAATGATCCGCGCGCACAAATGCGATGCGCGGAGTTTTGTGCGCGCGATTCCGAACCACATCTTGGCTGGCAGCGGTGTGCTGCTTTCACTTTGCATTTTTGTGAGCGCGCCGTTAGCCCGCTGCACAACGCTCGCGCGCATGACGCTCGACCAACTGGCCGCGGCCGCGCAGGTGGTCGCGCGCGTTCGCTGCACCGGCAGCGCATCGCGACGCGACGCGGGCTCGATCTGGACGTTCACCGATTTCACGGTGCTCGAAACATTCAAAGGCGCGCCGGGTGCACGCTTGGCGATTCGGTTGCCCGGCGGCCGCGAAGGTCATCTGGTGGAAGTCGTGGAAGGCGCGCCGCGATTTGTGCCCGGGGATGAAGCGATCGTCTTCCTGGAGCGCACACGCGCAGGCGATTGGTCCATTTCCGCATGGGCCGAGGGAACATTTCGCATCGAGAGCGATTCGCACACCGGCCGACAGACAATCACGCAAGATTCCACTGGCATGCCCGTGTTCGATCCTGTGACGCGAACATTTCGCTCCGATGGAATTGTCCGAATGCCGCTCGCGGAATTCGAGACAAAACTCGCCGCGGCAATGTCGAAGGACGTCCAATGATGCGCGCCCTCGCGCAACGCCGACACGTGGCTCACGCCGCGCTTGTGACCGTGGCATTGCTCGCGTGGCAATCCGTGTGCCCTGCGGCCTGCGCGTACTCGTTCAATTACCAAGTGGCGGACATGCGCGAAGCGGCGCAGATCTCCGGCGGCACTGCGTGTCCGCAACCTACGCGGCAAAATATTTCAGCTGCGGGCGGAATCGCAATTCAGTGGAGCACATCGCTAAGCACAAGTCCCGCGACGATACTGACGGTGAACCAAATCACGGCAGATCGGCTCGCGGAAATCGCCGGCACCATCAATGCCGCATACTCAATGTGGACCGGAGTGACGGGAACCGCGCTCACGCCGTCGGTGTTTGCGCCGCTCAACACCACGGCCGCGCAGGACGGATGCAATCCCACCGACGGCGTGGACACCATCTGCTTCAATCAGGCCGATCCATCGTTCACCACCGGCGTGCTCGCCTTCACTCGAGTGACGACCAGCGACGCGCTCGGCCAACCGGCAGGCCCCAGCACGCCGGACGCAATCTTCATCGGGCAAATCTTGGATGCCGATATTTTGGTGCGGCCCGCGGACAGCAGCGATGTCACATTCGCCACGCCCGCGGCGCTGGCCGCGAATCCATCGGCATACGATCTGGAATCCGTGCTCGCGCACGAGATCGGACACTCGCTGGGACTGGGCCATTCCGGCGTGTGGCGCGCGATGATGTCGCCATTCGGGCCCGCGCCCGGCCAATATCTCGGCACGCGGCCCACGCCCAGCGAACCCGACGCACCGCTGGCTGACGACGACCGCGCCGGTCTCCGCGCGCTCTATCCCAGCGCGTCCAATGACGCTTACATCGGTGTGATCTCCGGGCGCGTGCTGCCGGCCAATCCGCTGATTTTGCCGGCCGGAACTACGGGAGTATTCGGAGCGCAGATAGTAGCGGTGAATTCAGCAAGCGGAGCCGTGGCGGCTGCGGCGCTGGGCGGATGGTCGTGTGCGAATCCAGGGCCCGCTCAATTTGATGGCTCGTATTCGATCGCAGGGCTGCCGGTAGGAGCGTCGCAGAATTACACAATCTACGCAGAGCCGCTCGATGGTCCGCTGGAACCTTCCGACGTACCTGGCGCGACAACGGCGCTTTGCCGTAACGCGATCACCGATCCCGGCTGGCCCGCGCAATTTTCATGCACGAGCCCGCCCGTGACGACGGAATTTTCAACGACAATTCGATCGGGGCCGTAGGGTTTGAAGGCGGCAAAATGCGTGAGGAACCGGCCGGCGCGCGCGGCGCCGGCCAGTCGAACCAAACTTTATTGCAAAACCTGCCACAGCGTCCGCTGGAACGTCGGGAGGACTGTGTTAACCAAATCTGTTCCTGAAGTGGTAATCGTGGTCGAAGGAAACCATGGAGGGGCAAAATTCCCCTGCGCGAAGCGCTGATCGAAATCGACGTTTCGTGTCGTCGTGTTGATGTTTTGGATGGTGTTCTGAATGCGCCCGCCCACGATCGTCAGCGTATTGATCGCGTTGCCGGGATTGATGATTGCTCCGCTGCCGCCCGTTGAGATCGTCGCAATCGCCGCGTCGATTTCCAAATTGCCGTTACTCTGTTGGTTGTCCAGATTGACGTTGCCGGTGGCCGTGAAAATTCCCAGAACCGACGTCGGCTCCGTCTTGTACGGTATCAATGTGTCCGCAGGATCGCCGTTGCAGCAAGCCGTCGTCGTCAGTGAGCTGTTAACAGATTGATTCTGGGTCGTTGTGACCGGCTCGGTTTGGTAGAGGATGTCGCCGGTGACATCGATGCTGCCGGATGCGACTACCGTGATGGCCTGGCCATTCTCAATCGCCGGTACGCCTTGGCCAGGGCCAGTGAGGCCGTCATTGTTGCTGTTGTTACCGATATTGCCGTCCACGTAGAGCATGGTCGCCGGCGCAGGACTCGATCCGGTATAAATTTGCGGAACGCCCTGGATGACGGTAGTGGCTGTCGATCCGGAACCAACCTTTGACCCGACGGTGGTCGTATTCGACGTGGCGTCCACAGTGATCGTCGTAGTCGTACTGCCCTGCGTGATTACGTAGACTTCCTGCGCATGCACAGCCCCGCTGATGGTGGGATTTTCGGCCTCCATCACAATGTTATCCGCGTTTCCTTCGACGTAAATGCCGCCTCCGGTCATCGTATTCGTCGTAACGCCGCTCACTACTGACTGCGAGTAGGCCAGATACACGCCGTCATTGGTTGTGCCCGTCGCGGGATAAACAGCGGAGTTGTTATTGACATCCCTCAGAGCGGCATTCATGGCCGCGTCCTGCTGCGCAGTTGAGTAGTTGTCCAGCACCCACGTCGTGCCCAGCCCATCAACAACCGCTTCTTTCTGAGCAAAGTCGTTCGCAGGCAACGGGACGGGGTTTGCGCCCAAATTCACGCCCGCGGGAAAGTTTGGGGCAATCGTCGTGCCGCCGCTGGTGTAACTATGGTTCGCGGATTCGTAGCAGTTGCCAAAGTCGTATCCGAACGTGGAAGAGACGCTGCCCACCTTCGCGTTAAACGTATATCCGACGCTGGTGGTGCCGAATGTCCACGCGCCGTTGGTAAACACTGGTCCAGTGATCGTGCCTCCCACCAGGTCGCTGCCGGAGCATTCTGGGAATTGGTCGATAAACATCCCCCATCCCGCAAAGCTCATTGCCACAGTGCTCTTCTGGGCGAGATTGACGTTTACGGTGATGTTGCCCGAGTCCTTAATCACCTGCTGTTCGCTTGCCAGGGACTGGCCAATGGCTACGAGCGTGTAGGGGTAGGTGTATGCATAGCTCGTTAGGCAGACGCCCGAGCCAACGCCGCACGCGGCACCCGACGTCGGAAGATTGGTGCAAGTGTAAGGGCCCGAATTTGTGGCGGTGCCGGTGTAGATCGGAGTGCAGGTGGGCGCCCCGAGCGTGCTAGGCGGTATGTAGCCGGAGCTGCCGGCGGCGCCGACAGCCGTTTGGACGATCTTGAAACTGGATGGCCAGGAACCAGCTCCGAGCCCGCCAACGATAGAACTTGCGGAGGTGTATGCGGTCTCCATATTGTTCAGTGCGGTGGCCGTTTCGCCCGCTGGGATCGGCGCCGTCGTTGCGGACGCACCGATCGTGACCGAACCGACGATCTGATTGATCAGGTACTGGCGGGCGACGTTTACGCCGGAATCCGCGGCATAGAACGACGCTCGCGCATTCCGATAGTATTTGTTGATCAGCGTGTCCGAAGTGACCGCGATGGTCATCGCCAGCGTCAGGGCCATCAGCAGCAATAGAATCAATAGAGTGGTGACCAGGGCGACGCCGCGCGAGGCGTTTCGCCGGCACGTGCGCGCCGCCGGCTGACGTTCAGATCCATGATGTGCTTTCATTGCGTACTCCTCGATCTCCGTATAATTTCGGATCAATAATTGGCGTCATTCATCGACATGTTGCGCGGATTGACTACCACATTCACGCCTTCGATCTGATAGGGACCGCTGTCGAAGCCGTTGCGATACGTGTAGTTTGCTCCCGGATTCGGATTGGTCCGCCCGATCAGCGAAATTTGCACCGAGCGGACGTTCGTCCACTGGGATTTGTAGCCTCCTGCTGCATCATTGGAAGAATCGTAGCAATACAACGGCAAATTGGCGGTCGAGTCGTACGTGCAGCTGGTCGTGACGTTTAACAGCATGGCGCCCACTTTGAAACCAATCACTTGCTGGGCCAGCACGGTGCTCACACCATTTTGCGTGCGCATCAATTGGGGGTTCGACGGAGTGGTCGTACTCACGCTGTAGGTGATTGGCGCGAGCCCCAGAACGTAGTCGACAGAGCAAAATGAATTGGTGACCATGGGATTGCCGTTCGTCGTCGAGCCGTTAGGCGCCGGCTCGAAGGCCGCGATGTTCAACGGATCGTTCGCCAAGGTATTCCATCCGGTGGCATTCGTCACGTTGAACGCCAGCGGCACGACCGTGACGCCGCCCTTTACGGTGGTCGCCGTGGGAGCGGAGGTCAGCATGATGGTATTCAGTAGTGTGCCGGCCGCATTCACCAACAGGAATTGCTTCTCCCCTAAATTGGTGTACGCGTTTTGATAATCGGCCAGCAGCGCGGCCGCAGCTTGGGCTTCCGTCAAGCCCGAAACCGGTGCGGGATAGACGTAGATCGGGCTGGTCGCCGTCGATATGCAGTCCTTGCCGCTGGTGGTGGCGTATCCTGAGGAAAAGGTTCCGTTGTCCGGGTGCGCGGCCGGGACGGTCGGCTCTGCGCTGATGATGTTCAACGTGTCGAAACACGTGGACGAATACGTGAATGTTGCCGGCGTATCGCACGCTGCGGCGGGAAGGCTGTTCGAGATCGTGACTCCTAACACGCCCGCCGGAAGATTGGTCCCGGTGACGTAGCCGGAACCCCCGTTCACCACGTCGGTCTGGAGTTGCATGATGGAATTGCGGATCTGGATGTTCAGCGCAGCCTGATTCTGCTGGGTATTGAACATAGGCTGATGTTGCGTAAATAGTCCCAGCGTCACCCCGCCGATGATCAGGAAGATGGACATGGCCACCAGCAACTCCAAGAGCGAAAAACCCTCGTTTCTTGATCGTTCTCTCACGGCCGCACCATGCTCATTTGGAAACTCACTCCTGGATTCATGAACGCGTTATTCAGCGTGACCAGCACCGTGACGCGCTTGACGCCGGTGACCGGCTGGTCCATCTCGATGGTCCAGCGGCGATGGAAAGAGATCGTTCCAGTTTCCTCGGCGGTTGCCGTAGCGCTCGTAGTGATTGGCACCGCAACCCCGTTGGGCATATGGCACGTCGTGGTAAAGGACGGGGCCGCGCCGATCGTCTCGCAAATCTCTCCGTTGGAGTCCGCAATCTGCACGTCGTCGTAATAGTCCACAGTTTGAGAGGTCCCGCTACAACTGATGGCCGCGCCGGTCAGCGTGGTGGGGCCTGTGCCAACAGTCGCCTGGACATCCGACGTCAGGCTGCCCGCCGTGCCGCCGGAGGCCACACACAGGTGCGGATCCCAGGTCGGATATCGATTTAGGTCTTCGAGCTTTTCGGAAGCATACGTGGAAGCCAGGCTCAGGAACCGCGAGCGATCCGTGCCGGTGGCCATCTGCGCCACGAGCGACGTGAGCGCCATGATTCCGATGGAGAGCACCAAAATCGAAAACAACACTTCCATCAGCGTGAAGCCCCTGGCCGAGGTTCGTGGACCTCCCGCCGGGCTTTGTCTATTGCTTAATGCCATTTCCATAGGTCACCGTAATGTTCCCGTAATTTGATACAACGATCGTGGCCGTATTGCCCCAGGCCGTAATCGTCATAGGCGTGGTGGTCAAAGCGGTCGCCGGATTTGCCGATACATATCCCATCGGTGTGAATTGGTACGTCGTCGATTGGTTGAGCGACATCGCCGTAGCGGAGAGCGGCACCGAAGATCCAACGTTGCTGAATGTGCTTGGCGATCCCGGCGTAGACGCACTCAGAAGTTGATACGAATTCGTCGTCGAACTGAAACTGACCTGAAACGGATAGCCTTCCATGAGCGCTTGATAGCGCGCGGATTGAATCGCCCACGTGGCGCTGGCCACGGCGTTGTGCAAGCGGTAGTTGCCGAGCGCGCCTTGGATGGCGAAGATCGCGAATCCCATCAGGATCATGGTGATCAGCAGCACCATCACCATCTGGATCAAAGTGAAGCCGCTTTCGCGCCGTCTGCCACCGCGCAATCGCGCGTAAAGATCTCGATTTCCAGTCACTCTAGTTTCTCCCACTTCCGGGCCGAAACCCCGGGCGCGGCCCTCGCCCCTAAACGCACGGACGAGCGGCTGCGGGCACCCTTAGAAATAGCAAACGAAGCGCCAGAGGCCATCTTCAATCTAACGCTCCTATTTACATATACTTACACTAGGAAGGCAGCCTCAAATTCACGCCCCCGACGTTAGGACTTGGATAGTTTTGAACCAAAGGCACGCAGCCCCGACAGGCACCGTGATCGGCGTCACAGGCTCGTAAGTGCTGCACAGCTTGACATTTTGGCGGGCCCAACGGAAACTCGCGCCCACTTGGCGGCCGCTTTGGGCCCTGAATGATTAGGCTTTCTGCCGCAAGAAGGAGTCTGGCGACGATGAAGATCAACTACCTGGCCGTATTTGTTTGCGGCGTGCTGTACTGGCTGCTGGGGTCGCTGTGGTATGGCGTACTGTTCGGACAGCGCTGGATGGATCTCGAGGGAATCACGATGGCGCAGGCCAAGAACACGAATGCTGCTACTGTTGCTGTGGACTACGTCATCTCGTTCTTGCTGGGCTTGCTGATGGCGTTCGTGCTGGCGAACGTGTGTTCCTGGCGCAACGCAAATACCGCTGGTCGCGGCGCGGCGGTTGGCGTGCTGCTGTGGATCGGATTCGTCGCGCCTGTGACGTACACCACCAGCATGTTCGAGGGCCGGCCGAAGCTGCTCTTCGCCATCAACAATTTCTATCCGCTGGTCGGACTTTGGCTGATGGGAATTGTGCTGGGTGTGTGGAAGAAAAAACCGGCCTGAAGATTTGCGAAGCGGCAAGATCTGGTAGCGCTAGCGGGAATCGAACCCGCATTTCGGCCTTGAAAGGGCCGCGTGCTAACCGTTGCACCATAGCGCCACTGCGTCGTGCTTAGACCTGCTTGCGAGCATTTAATCGTAGCACACTGCGGGGAGGTTCTTCAGGACATCGCGGCGCACGTTACGCGCCGTGGCGCTCTTTGTGCTCCTCATACCACGCCATCTGAATTGCTTCGAGTTTGCCCTCGCTCGATTCCTTTGGATCGCCGGAAAAACCTTCCAGCTCGGTGACCCACTTGTGCAAGTCCGTGTAGCGAACCGTCAGCGGATCGGTATCCGGATACTTTTCCACGAGCTGGATGCCGATCTCTTCGGCGTCATTCCAATCGAAACTAGGCGGCATGCCTCGAACCTCCGCAGAGTTTAGTGATCCGCTTCCTTCGCGTAATTCTTATTCCATTCCGGCATCTCCACCACAAGATCGCGCGTGCCGTCGGGCACGCACTGGCATCCCAAGCGAGATTTCGGCGTAAGGCCGGGCGCTTCGTCGAGCTGATCGAGTTCCGCGTCGGTTGCTTCGTTGCACGATTCCAATCCTTCGTGAACGATCACGTGGCACGTCGAGCACGCGCAGACCCCGCCGCACGCGTGATCCAGGCCCATGCGGAACCCCGTTGAAATATCCAGGATGCTGCCCGGCAAACCGTCATGACCATACGGCACCTTCGCCGGGTCCACCTCAGCCACCTTGTCTTCGCCGACGAACGTAACCTTGAATTTTCGGGTCGCGGGCGTGTACTTGGCTTGTTCGATATAAGGATTTGAGCCGCCCATCATCGACCTCCTCTCAGCAATTGCCGCAATTCCTTTTCGCGATGCGTTCTAAACCTGGCCCAGGCGCTTGCCTTCGAGCGCTTCCGCCAGCGCGCGATTCATTTGCAGCTCGGCCAGGTGCTCGGTCGCGGCGTTCAGCGTTTCCAGTTGCGCGCGAATTAATTTGTAATCGCGGCCGGCCACGGCTTCGCGCAGCGCGGCCACCGCGTCGTCAATCGCGCCACGCTCCGCCGCGGAAAGTTGCTGCGCTTGCTCGCGCGCCAAGGATTTCTGCGTCGCCGTGAGCGTGATCTCCGCTTCGTTGCGAGCTTCGATCAACTGCCGCTCGGTGAAATCCTGTTCGGCGTGTTCGATGGATTCTTCAAGCATGCGCTCGATCTCCGTGTCGCCTAAACCATAGCTCGGCTGCACTTCGATCGATTGCTCCGCTCCAGCCTTCAAGTCGCGCGCCGCGACTTGAAGGATTCCACTGGCATCGATCAGGAACTTCACCTCGATGCGCGCCAGGCCCGCCGGGCCGGGCGGAACGCGCAGCGTGAATCGCGCAAGAGACCTGCAATCCTTGGCCAGTTCGCGCTCGCCCTGCAGCACGTGAATCTCGATTCCCGTTTGATTCTCCACGCCGGTGGTGAACATTTCCTGCGCGCTGGCGGGAATCGTGGAATTGCGCGGAATGATTTTCGCCACCACGCCGCCCATCGTCTCGATGCCCAGCGAAAGCGGCGTCACGTCCAGCAGCAGCATGTCGCGCACGCCTGACTCCAAAATATCCGCTTGCACAGCCGCGCCCAGCGCCACCACTTCATCGGGATTCAGTTCGACGTGAGGGCGGCGGCCGAAGAATTCCTCCACGCGGCGACGCACCAGCGGCACACGCGTCGACCCACCCACCAGCACGACTTCGTCGATTTCCGCAGGCGCGAGCTTGGCGTCGGCCAGCGCCATTTTCACGGGGCCGATCGTGCGCTCGACGATCGGCGCGATCCACGATTCAAAGTCTTCTCGCGTGAACTCCCGCACCCAGGAACCGCCGCCCGGCAAATCGAAAATCACCGCGGTGCGATCGTCGGA
Source organism: Candidatus Acidiferrales bacterium (assembly GCA_050014395.1). Lineage (GTDB taxonomy): Bacteria > Acidobacteriota > Terriglobia > Acidiferrales > UBA7541 > DASPOJ01. The sequence continues at coordinate 23,198 of JBEKDK010000040.1, forward strand.
TGAAAGATCGTGCTTCGCCCGGATCAAGGATTTGCGCAATTCCTGCACGGCTTCCGGGTGCGTGGCCAAATCCACGCCGTGCTCGCGCAGAATTTCCTCGCGCGCCTGCGCCAGCAGCAAATTATCCAGATCGTCGCCGCCCAGGTGCGTATCGCCGTTGGTCGAAAGCACCTGATAAATGTCGCCATCGCCGGTGGAAACAAGCTTGAGGATCGAAATGTCGAATGTTCCGCCGCCCAGATCGTACACAGCAACCTTGCCGCTGCGCTTTTCGTGCAAACCGTAAGCCAGCGCCGCCGCCGTCGGCTCGTTCACCAAGCGAAGCACTTCGAGACCAGCCAAACGCCCTGCGTCTTTTGTCGCCTGCCGCTGCGCGTCGTTAAAGTAAGCCGGCACCGTGATCACGGCGCGATCGACCGATTCGCCGAAAAATTGCTCGGCCCACTGGCGCAGCTCGCGCAGAATAAACGCGGAAATCTCCGGCGGAGTGAAAACGCGATCGCCCAATTGCACGCGCAGCACGCTGGCGCTTTCCGGGGCAATCGCAAATGGAAAAAGCTTCAGTTCGTCCTGAACATCCGCGATGCCGCGGCCCATCAGCCGCTTCACCGAATAGATCGTGCGGCTCGATTGCGTCAGCAATCGCCTGCGCGCCGGCTCGCCAACCAAAATCGCGCCGTCCGGGTCCACGCTCACCACCGAAGGGCACAGCGGCGTGCCGTAAGGCCCCTGCACACACTTCGGTCGTCCCGTAGCCGGATCCTGATACGCGATCAAGCTATAGGTGGTGCCGAGATCGATGCCAACAGTCTTGCCCATTCCGCGCGAATCTCCCTGACCTAGCAATTCTCTGTGAGTTCTTTGTGAACGCCGGCCACCAAATTGCGAATGTACGAGCGGCGATTCAGCGCCGCGTTCATCCGCTCCATCAACGCGCGCCGCGCCGCTGCGTCCGCGCCCGCATCGAGCGCCTGATCCCACGCGACAAAAAGTTTCCGCAACTCCGCATCTACGCCGGCCAAACTGTCTTGAAATTTCTTCGCTGCGGCTTCCAGAGTCTTCGATAAGCGCGCGCGTTCATCGAGATCTCCGCCGGCAGCGCGCGCCATGCGCAATTCATCCAGCGATTCATTCAGCTCAAAAACTTCTTCCAGCAATTCGGGCGGAGCCTGCTGCTTCTGCTGCCCTTCGCGGCGCATGCCTTCAAGCCCCAACAAATATTCCACGCGCGTGATGGGGTCGAGCAACGTGCGATACGCATCGTTCAATTGCGAAGAACGCTCCAGCGAAAGATCGCGCTCTGATTCAGAAGCGCGCACGAAATTGTCCGGATGCAGCTTCCAACTGAGCGCGTGGAAACTCTGCTCCAGATCGCCCGCATCGATCGAAAGTTTCCGCGGCAACCCGAAGAACGCGAAATAATCTGTGTCACGCGCCAGCGGCTGAATCTTCCCGCACGCCGCGCAAAAATGACCGCCGGAAACAGCTTGGCCGCAGCTCCAGCATGCCGTCGCAGCCGTCGTCGTGGTCGTCGATGCACTCATAGCGTCCTAAATTCGCAAAAAAAATGGCTGGCGGGTAAGTCGCTCCCGGCCAGCCTCTTCTGATCCGATTGCCGCCCGGACCGCCCGCGACGCCCTCCGCTGAATCCGATCCCGAAGCCAGCCTCACGCCGAAAACGAGGTGCCGCAACCGCAACTGCGCGTCGCGGCCGGATTCTGGAAAACGAATCCTCGGCGAATCAGCGTCTCTTCGTAATCAAGCGTGGTCTCGGCCAAATACAGCAAGCTCTTGGGATCGACGAACACACGCGCGCCATTTTCCTCGAACACGTTATCGCGATCGCGCGCCTTGGTCTCCAGCCGCATCGCATACGTCAGCCCCGAGCAGCCGCCGCCTTGCACGCCCAAGCGCAGTCCGCCAGATTGTTCCGGCACGCCTTCCTTGGCGAGCAGTTCGTGGATTTTCTGTGCCGCTTTTTCTGTGACGTGAACCATTTCCGTGTCCTTCCACTTCGCTTTCTACCACATTAGATGAGCGCCCGCCCATGGCGATCTTCACAATCGGAGCGACGCCGCGCAATCGGCTCAGCGTGAGCGCGCCGCCGCCGGCCCCGCGCCCATTAGTGCGACGACTTGGCCTCTTCGCCCGCTTCGACGCCGTTCTTCTGCTTCCAATCGCCGATGGCCGCTTTGATGGCGTCCTCCGCGAGCACCGAACAGTGAATCTTCACCGGCGGCAAGCTCAGTTCGCGCACGATATCCGTGTTCTTGATCGCCAAGGCCTCCTCGACAGTCTTGCCTTTGACCCACTCCGTGGCAAGCGATGAGCTGGCGATCGCCGACCCGCAGCCGAACGTCTTGAACTTGGCTTCTTCAATGACCTTCGTCTCCGGATTGATGCGCACCTGCAGCTTCATCACGTCGCCGCACTCCGGCGCGCCGACCAAGCCCGTGCCCACGCTCTGATCGTCCTTGGGCATGCTGCCGACGTTGCGCGGATGATTGTAGTGGTCGATTACTTTGTCGCTGTAAGCCATGGTGTCTCCCTTTTCGTTTCTGATTCGTGCCTAAATTATATTTGTCAGTCTACTTTCCACGTGAGCTTGCTCAAATCCACGCCTTCTTTGGCCATTTCATACAGCGGCGAAAGTTCGCGCAAACGAATGACCACTTCCGAAACTCGATCGACGACGTAATCCACATCTTCTTGCGTGTTGAAGCGCCCCAATCCGAAGCGGATCGACGTGTGCGCCAAATCCTCGCCCACGCCCAGCGCCTTCAGCACGTAGCTGGGCTCGAGCGTCGCCGATGTGCAGGCCGAGCCGCTCGATACCGCGATATCGTTGATCCCCATCAGCAGCGACTCGCCTTCGACGAACGCGAAGCTCACATTCAAATTGTTCGGCAAGCGGTGCTCCATTGAGCCGTTGATGTAAAGTTCGTCCAGGCGCGCAAACAGCCCGTCCTTCAGCCGATCGCGCAGAGCGCGCATGCGAACCGATTCCACCGGCATTTCGATCTGGCAAAGCTCCGCCGCCTTACCCAAACCGACGATCCCCGGAACATTCAGCGTGCCCGAGCGCATGCCGCGCTCGTGCCCGCCACCATCGATCACCGCCGCGAGTTGCACGCGCGGGTTGCGCCGGCGAACGTACAGCGCGCCCACGCCCTTCGGCCCATACATCTTGTGCGCGCTGATCGCCAGCAAATCGATATTGTCCTTCTGCACGTCCACGGGAATTTTCCCCGCAGCCTGCACGCCGTCCACGTGGAACAGCACTCCCTTTTCCTTCGCGATCTTGCCGATCTCCGCGATGGGCTGCACCACGCCGATCTCGTTGTTCGCGTACATGATGGAGATCAGGATGGTCTTCGGCGTGATCGCGTGGCGCAATTCATCCAGGTCGATTCGCCCGTCCTTCTGCACGGGCAGGTAGGTCACTTCGTAGCCGTACTTTTCCATGCGTTTACAAGTGTCCAGCACGGCCTTGTGCTCGGTGACCTGCGTGATGATGTGATTGCCCTTCTCGCGATACATTTCCGCGACGCCCTTGATCGCCAAATTGTCCGATTCCGTGGCGCCGCTGGTGATGATGATTTCTTTCGGCGTGGCGTTGATCAGCCGCGCGATTTGGCCGCGCGCGTTTTCCACGGCCTCTTCCGCCGTCCAGCCGAACGAATGATTGCGGCTGGCGGCGTTGCCGAATTTCTCGTGAAAGTACGGCAGCATTGCATCCAGGACGCGCGGATCCACCGGCGTCGTGGCGTGATTGTCCATGTAAACAGGTAGATTGACGGCCATGCTTCGCTCCCCCTGAGCTCCTTAACTTGAAAGCTCCACCAGCTCAGCCGCGCCGGATTCGTCGCCCATCTCGGAGATGGTGACGTTGCGCAGCACTTGCAAAATGCTCTCGTTCACGCGGCGCAGCGGCTCGCGCACCGTGCACTTCGTCGTCTGTCCGCACTCACCGTGCGACGTAACGCAAGACGTGATGCGCAGCGGTCCGTCGATCGCGTCGATCACTTCATAGGCGGTGATCTCTTTCGGATCGCGCGCCAATTGATATCCGCCGCCGGAGCCGTGCCGCGACGTCACCAGCCCCTGCCGCGCCAATCG